>JANXZI010000190.1 GCA_025355595.1 Spartobacteria bacterium | reverse complement strand
ATTTCCGAGGCGTTCCGCAGCCTGCGGGTCGTGCTGGGTGACGTAGCGAACAATCTGTTCGAGATCGTCCAGCGCGAGCGGTGAGAGGATTACCTGCCAGTCCATCCCGCGATGCGCTGCCGGGCCTCGGCCAGCGGGATGCCGGGGCCGCTCTCCACCGAATGGATGCCGGCGTCAATGGCAGCGAGCATTTCGGGCGTTTCGTCGAGGGCGATGCCGGGATCAATCTCCGCGAGCCGTTGCAAAATCGCACGACGCTCGCCGTCATTGAGACGTGGAAGTTCATCGAGGATTTCCGTCATGCTCATGGGCGCATGATTACATGACGGCTTAGGCGACGCAAGATTACGCTCCGTCCGGCTTCCCCGCCGCCTTCTTCGCAGCAGGGCGCGGGCTTTCCCAGCGCGGGGCGATCATCTCGGCATTCCATGCCTCGTGGCCTTTGCGGAGTTGCTCGACGAGGTCGGGTTTTTCGTCGGCGAGGTCTTTACCTTCGGCGATGTCGGCATCCAAATCGTAGAGTTGCTCCGCGCCGGCGGCGAGATGCACGAGCTTGTATGTCCCATGGCGGACGGCCCATGTCGCGCCGCCGCCGGTGCGCCAGTGCAGCCAGTCGTGCGGCGGCGTCTTCGTCTCACCGAGCAGGTGCGGGAGGATGTTCACGCTGTCCATTTTCCGATCCGGCGGAGTCTGGGCGCCGGCGAGCGCGGCGGTGGTGGCGAAGACATCGAGCGAGATCACCGGCTCGGCATACGTGGTGCCCTCGGGAATGTGCCCGCGCCATTGCACGACGAACGGCACGTGGATGCCGCCCTCATACACCTGGCCCTTGAAGCCGCGCAGCGGCGTGTTGTCCGTCGGCGCGACGGCTGGCGGCGGGCCGCCGTTGTCGCTGAAGAACCAAATCATCGTGTCCTTCTCGATGCCCGCGTCGCGCACGGCGGCGAGCACCTGGCCGATGCCGTCGTCCATCGCGCTCGTCATCGCCGCGTAGGTTCGGCGACGCTCGTCGGTGATTTTGGAAAATCGTGAGAGGTATTTTTCCGTCGCCTGCAGCGGCGTGTGGACGGCGTTGTAGGCGAGGTAGAGAAAAAATGGTTCGGCTTTTCCCGAGGCTCGCTGCGCTTTGCCGTGCTTCGCGACGAACGCCGCGGCCTCGCGCGAGAGCGCGTCGGTCATGTATTCCTTTTCGTCCACCGGCTCGCGGTTGCGCAGGACTGGCACGGTGTATTCCACGCCGCCCTTCATGCCGGGGATATAAATGTGCCCGCCACCGAGGAAGCCGAAGTATTCCGTAAAGCCGCGCGCATTCGGATGAAACCGCGGCTCCGCGCCGAGGTGCCATTTCCCAATCGCGCTGGTGACGTAGCCGGCCTTCTGCAAAATCTGCGGGAGCGTGATTTGATCGAGCGGCAGGCCGATGTCCGGATCGTCCGGCAGCCACGCGGGATTGTTCTCGTGGCCGAAGCGGTGCTGGTAGCGCCCCGTGAGCAGCCCCGCGCGCGTCGGGCTGCAGAACGGATGCGACACGTAGCCGTTCACGCAGCGCACCCCATGCTGCGCGAGCGAATCAAGGTTTGGCGTCGGGATGTCCTTGCAGCCGTTGAACCCGACATCCGCATAGCCGAGATCGTCGGCGAGGATGACGATGACATTCGGCCTGCGCTTTTCCTGGGCCGAGGCGATGGAGGAAAATGTGAGCGCGGCGAGGAGGAGCAGGAGGGTTTTCATGGTGGGAAAATGTGCGAGGCCAGCAAGAGGGAGATGCTTGCCGAGGACAATCTGGCGACGGATAAGCTTCAACGCAAAATCGCCCTTGAACAAAATGAAACTGCAATCCCCTTTCATCCGAATGTTCACGCTGGCAGGAGCAGTCACGGCCGGTTCGCTCTTTTCAAGCTGCGCTTCGGGAGTGCGCGGCGCGTCCGCCAAGCCAGCGACTGTCGTGCGAGATGAGTTTTCTTTCGTGCGGCCCGTGCTGCCGCCGCGGAGCAATACCATCGCAATCACGCCTGATCCTGAAGTCCCCCGAAAGCCAACGACGGTCGAGCGCATCGCGTATCACGGCTGGAAAAGTGCGCTGCGGATGAGGAACGATCGCGCCGAGGTTGTCGTCGTTCCAGAGATTGGCCGCGTGATGAGCTTCCGGTTTCTCAATGGCGAAAATGTCTTCTGGGAAGATCGCTCGCTCGACGGCAAGCACGGCGACGTGAGCGGGAAGGAGTGGGTGAATTTCGGCGGCGACAAGACGTGGCCCGCGCCGGAGGCAGACTGGGGAAAATACACGGGCCGCACGAAATGGATGCCGCCGGCGGCCTTCGACGCGATGCCGCACACGGCGCGCATCGAAGGCCGCGACGTAGTGCTGACTTCGCTGGTGGACCCGCACTACGGCATCCGCACGATCCGTCGTGTGCAACTCGATGGCAGCCGCCTCCGCATCGCCACGACGTACGAGCGCGTATTTGGCAAGCCATCGAAGATCGGCATCTGGGTGATCACGCAGTTTAGGGAACCGGTAAATGTCACCGCGCCATTCGCGAAAAATTCCGCGTTTCCGGATGGCTACTCGATCCTCTCCGGCAAGCCGTGGGCGCAGCTTCAGCGGACGACAAAACATGGTTTCAATCATCTCGAAATCACCCGCGATCCGAAAGCACCGCACAAGATGGCGTGCGCCGCGGGCGGGCTCACGTGGGTCGGCACGAAGGAAATTTGCGCCGTGTTGTCGCCGCGCGTCCGCTTCGGAAAATATCCCGACGGCGGTGCGAGTGCGGAGGTCTATACGAACGCGAATCCCAAAAAATACGTCGAACTCGAAATGCTCGGCCCGCTCTCCGTGATGAAGGTCGGCGACAGGATTTCGCGCACGAACGACTACTTCCTGCTCCGGAACTGAGCGCGTTGGGAAAGGCTGCGTCGTTCCGCACGCCATTTACAAAAGCAAAAACCCCGGACGCCGTGAGGGCATCCGGGGTCTTGCGAAAAGGGTGGGAGTTTCTGGTTACGCAGCTTTCGGCAACGTCACGCCCGGCTTGTCGGCGAGTGCGGCTTTCGCTTTTTCAACGAGCACCTTGAAGGCGGCTTCGTCCTCGTAGGCGAGGCCGGAGATGACCTTGCGGTCGAGCGTGATTCCGGCGGCCTTGATGCCTTCCATGAATCGGCTGTAGGTGAGGCCGTTCGCGCGGGCGGCGGCATTGATGCGCTGGTTCCAGAGTTTGCCAAACATGCGCTTGCGCGTCTTGCGGTCGCGGAACGCCCAGTATTGGGCTTTCATCACGGCGTTCTTCGCGTAGCGGAACAGTTTGGAACGGCGTCCGCGGAATCCCTTCGCGGCGTCGAGGACTTTTTTGCGGCGCTCGCGCGACGCGGGAGCATTAGTGGCTCTTGGCATGGTCTTGGTTTATGTTGCCCGGCTGGCTGTTTGGGTTTGGTGTGAATGGCCGGGCTGCCTCGCCTGCCGGATGATCTTCCGCGATGGGAAGACAGGCGCCCGAACCAGGGTGCTGCGCTCGCCTAGACGAGCGCGCGGTCGCTTACGCGAACGGCAGGCACTCTTTGATGCGGGCCACCATAGTTTCGTGGACTTGGCCGTCTTTGCCGAGCTTGCGCTTGCGCTTCGAACTCTTGGTCGAAGCGAGATGGCGAAGGCCCGGCTTACGGCGCATGATCTTCCCCGTGGCGGTCACTTTGAACCGCTTGGAAGCTGATTTTTTCGTCTTGCGACGTGCGATGGCTCTTGGCATGGGGCGCGGAAGGTAGCGGTCGAAGTCCCGATGGCAACCACTTTCTGAGCAGGAATGCAGGGCTGCGAAGCCAGTGAAAATGTGGCCCGCCGGCCACCGCCCGACGTGGCTTTCGTATTCTTATTCTTCATCTTGTTCACGGCCCGGTTCCGCAGTGTGGCGGCGAATTATGAACAAGGTTGCACGAAGAAAACCGATTTTCCGCACCACCTCCGCGGAGGCACGAAACTTGCAATCGCTGCGGACGCCAATCATGCCACTCTACGACCCCAACGGAAAAATCATGGGCCCTCCCACGGGCATCGCACCACACGGAGCCGCCGCCCCGACAGCACAGCAGCCAGCGGCCCTGCCACGGTTCCAAACATTACCCGCCGCTGCTCCCGCGCGGGTCACGCAGGTGCCAGCGCCGGCACCAGCACCGGCGGCTCCGCCCAGCCACACACCGGGCCCGCAATTCACACCGGCCCCGGCTCCCGTCGTCTCCGGAATCGGCGATCCCCGTGCGCCGATTTTCTCCGTGCCTCCGATCCCGATTGACGATCTGCTGCGCACGATGCTCGGCATGGGCGAGGGAGTGAGCGATCTGTTCTTCATGATGGGGCGCCCGCCGCAGGTGGAAAATTTCGGCAAGCTCACCGCGGTCGGGGGCACGCCGTTCTCGCCCGCCTTTACCGCGCAGCAGACGGAGGGTCTCGCGCATGCACTCGTCGGCACGGGGCAGCGTCTGCTCGACGATCTGCGCAATACGGGCTCGTGCGACTGCAGCTATTTCGTCGAGGGCCTCGCGCGCTTCCGCGTGAATGTCTTCAAGCAGCGCGGCACCTTTGCGATGGTGCTGCGCAAGCTGAACACGAAGATCCCGACGATGGAGGATCTGAAACTTGCGCCGGTCTTCAAAAAAATCATCGCGGAGAAAAACGGCCTCATCTTCGTGACCGGCGCGACCGGCAGCGGCAAGACGACCACACTCGCGGCGATGCTGAACGGCATCAACGAGGAGCACCCCATGCACATTGTCACGCTGGAGGATCCGGTGGAATTCATGCATCCGCACAAGCAGGCGACATTCTGCCAGCGCGAGATGGGCAAGGATTTTTCCAGCTTCGCCATGGGCCTGCGCGCCGCGCTGCGGCAGGCGCCAAAGGTGATCCTCGTCGGTGAAATCCGCGATCGCGAGACGATGGAGATCGCGCTCACCGCCGCCGAGACCGGGCACACCGTCTTCTCCACGCTGCACACGATCAGCGCCGCACAGTCCATCAACCGCGTGCTCGGCATGTTCAGCAAGGAGGAGGAATCGCAGGTGCGCGAGCGCCATGAAGCGGCTGATCGCTGTCGCCGTGTTGATGAAGGTGGGCCGCAAG
>JANXZI010000588.1 GCA_025355595.1 Spartobacteria bacterium | reverse complement strand
ATCTGCCCGCGGACATCGCGGATGTTTTTGCGAGCGGGAAGCTCGTGCTCGAAAGCGAGGACAAGCCGTGCCTGCCCGCGCGCGTGGAAGTCCTCGGCCCGCGCGAGGCGCGGCTGGAGATCATCGAGGGCCGCTACCACCAGGTGAAGCGCATGTTCGCGAGCCAGGGCTGCCCGGTCGTGCGGCTGCACCGCAGCCGTTTCGGAAATTTCACCGCGGACGATCTCGCTCCGGGCGAGTGGCGGATCATTTCGCCTCAGGCTGCGGAGCCGGAGCGACCGGCGTAGCTGCGGGCGGCTTTGCCGTCGGCTTGGGTCGGGGTGTGGACCGCTTCGGCGGTTTTTCCGATGCGGCGGTCACGGGCGGACGCGTGAATTTTTTCCCGATGTCCTCGCCGACCGACGGCGAGGGCGTGCGTGCGGCGGCCGTGGGACGCGCGAGCGGATCGGCGGTGTCGCCGGGATATTTCACGGGCTCCTCTTTGCGGAGAAAGAAGAACCACACGCTGCCCGCAATCATGATCACGAGGCCGAGGAAGAGCCCGATCGTCATCGCGACGTGCGATTTTTTCACCGGCACGGCGGCGGGTTTTGCGTCCGTCTTTTCCGGCGCGGGGCGGGTTGCGGATGCAGGCGAAAGCTCGCGGATCGCGGAGCCAGACACCGCATTGCCGGGAGGCGGCGACACAATCCCCGAGGCAATCGGCAGAGATGGGCGCGCGCGGAAAGACTCGGGCGGCACGGGCGGTGGCGGCGGATTCAGCGCGCCGAGCGACGCCAGCGCATCCACCGCGGACGCGGGACGTTTCTCCGGCGAGAGATCTAGCAGCATGCAGAGCCACTGAACAAATTTCACCGGGAGATCGGGGCGCAAGTCTGCAAGCACGGCGGGCGTCGCGGCTTTCCACGCGGACTCCGCCTCCGCGATTGTCTTCGCCGCGATGAGCGTCTTCCCCGTGCAGAGGAAAAAAAGCGTCGCGCCCGCAGAGAAAAGATCCGCGCGCTGCGTCGCCACCGCGCCGTGCAGCCGCTCCGGCGCAAGGTACGGGAGCGAATCATCCGCCGCGACCGCGCGATATGCGGTGAGCGCCCAGTCGAGCACGAGCACGAAGGGCCGACGGTCCGCGAGTTCCATGAGGATGAGATTCGACGGCTTCACGTCGCCGTGCGGGCGACTCTGCCGCTCGCCGGACCGCAGCGCGCTCACGAGTTGCGCGGCGATGTCAATGATCTGCGCGGCATCCGGCTTCTGCTTTTGGAAAAGTTCCGCGCCGTTCACGCCCTGCGCGAATTCATACACGAGCACCGGGCCATCCTCGTCGTGAAAGGCCTCGATGAGCTGGCAGATGTGCGTGCCGGTGAGCTGCGCGAGCCGCGGCGCTTCCCCTAGGAGCGCCTCCGCATGGAAGTGGCGGTCCACATTTCCATCCTGCACGAGCAGCTTCAGTGCGACCTGGCGATGTGTGACCTTGTCCACCGCGCGGTACACGAGCGCGCCGTTGCCGACGCCGATGCGCGTGAGGATGTCGTAGTTCCGTGTCGAGAGTCCCATGTCGGAGAATGGCGGAGCAATAGCGCAGCCTGGCGGATTCGGGAAGCGCGCTCAGTACTTATTGATGAGCATCCTCACCGCGCTGTCGCAGGCGTCGGAGGCTTCCCAGCAGTCGGCGTTGCACGCGGCGACGAAGCACGTGTTCTCGCGCGGGCCGAGCCACATCACGGCGTAGAACATCGTGTTGTCCCCGCTGTGCATGAGCGCGGTGCCGCCGGCCCAGCGGCGTTTCGTCACCGACCAGCCCATCGCGTATTCCTGGCCCTCGGGCGGCGTGTGGAGCTTGTGGAAGGACGCCGCCTTCAGCAGCCGGCAGTCGCCGCGCGCGCCGTCCACATGCCACTGCGCGTACTTCGCAAAATCCGCGATGCTCAGGTGGACCGTCGCCGCGGGGCCGAGCACCGGCGGGTAGTCCGCATCCGGCCCCGGCGCGACGGGCTTAAACGGAGACTCATATCCGTGATGCCCCCACGGCTGATCGATTTTGCCCGGCGTCGCCGGTGCGCCGAAGCCCGCGGTCTTCAGGCCGAGCGGCTCGAAAAGGCGCGTGCGCAGCAGATCCTCCCACGCCATCCCGCTCGCACGCTCGAGCATCGCGCCCGCGATCGCGTAGCCGCTGTCGCTGTAGATCCAGTGCGTGCCCGGCGGCTTCGCGGGCGGCTTGCGCAGCAGGCCGCGCACAAATTCCCAGCGCTGGGCCCGCGGCTCCCCCTCCTGCTTCTCCGCGATGGCGTAGAGATCCTTCGGCGGATCATGCGGCGCGCCGCCGCGGTGGACGAGCAGTTGCTCCAGCGTCACATCGCGCCACGCGTGGTTCATCTCCTCGAGATCGTCGGGAAAAATTTCGCCCAGCGTGCTGTTCCAGCGGATCTTCCCGTCCTCGACGAGCATCGCGGCGACGCTCGCCGTCATGCTCTTCGTGCAGGAGCCGACGTGCCACTTGTCATCGAGCAGCACCGGCACCATGCGGCCCGCACTCCGCATCCCAGTCACGCCGTACGCGACGAGCTTCCCCTCGTCCATCACCGCCGCCGCGAGCGCGGGCACGTCATGCTCGTCACGGATTTTTTCGAGCGCGACGCTCACATTGTCCGGGTCGGCACGCGCCTGCGCAAATCCCAGACACATGGCGACACTGACGATCAGTCCTTTCATCCGCGGGGAGAAAAGCGTGTGCGCCGCGCGTTGCAAATGATCTCTGGATTATTTGCCGTTCATCCGCGCTCAAGCCTGCTCGATGTAGCCTTCCTCGCCGTGGTCCGCGAGGTCGAGGCCCTGCGCCTCGTCCTCCGGGCTCGCACGGCAGCCCACCAGCTTGTCCACGAGGAAGTAAATGATCACCGATGCGACGACCGACCACACGAGCCAGACACCCGCGGCCTTCAGTTGCTCCAGCCAGAGATGTCTTCCAGTCGCGAAAAGTGCCTTGAGGTTTGGATTGGCCGATTCGCTGGCAAAGACCCCCGCGAGGATCGTCCCGAGGGTGCCGCCGATCGCATGCACCCCGAAGGTGTCCAACGCATCATCGTAGCCGAAATGCGCCTTCAGCTTGGCGCACGCAAACCACGTCGCCAGACCCGCCGCGAGGCCGATGATCACGGCGGAATTTGCTGACACAAAGCCGCTCGCCGGCGTGATCGTCGCGAGCCCCGCGACCGCTCCCGAGCACAGACCGAGCACGCTCGGCTTACCGCGGTGCAGGTATTCGATGATGCCCCACACGCAGCACGCCGCCGCCGCCGAGAGTGTGGTCGCGACAAAGGCCGTCGTCGCGATCCGGTCGGACGCGACGGCGCTGCCTGCATTGAAGCCGTACCAGCCCACCCACAGCATCCCGGTGCCGATCGCGCACAAGACCATCGAGTGTGGCGGCATCTGGTCTCGCCCGAAGCCGCGGCGTTTTCCGAGCAGGATGCACAGGATCAGCGCGGACCAGCCGCTCGTCATGTGGACGACGATGCCACCGGCAAAATCAATCGCCTTCACGCTTGCACCCGCGGTGTTGCCGATGCCGTTGAACGCGCCGCCATTTCCCCAGAGCATGTGCGCCGCAGGAAAATAAACGGCGAACATCCACAGCGCGCTGAAGAGCATCACCGCCGTAAATTTCATCCGCTCCGCAACCGCGCCGATGGTGAGCGCCGGTGTGATGATCGCAAAAGTGAGCTGGTAAATCGCCCAGATATTATGCGACACCCACGCGGAGTAGTTCGTGTTCGGCTCGTATTCCACGCCTTGAAAAAATGCGTGCTTCAGCCCGCCCAGCACGCCGTTGCCCTGGGCGAAGCACAGGCTGTAGCCGCACAGCCACCACAGGATCGTCACGCCCGCCGCGAGGCCGAGGCATTGCGCGAAAATGCTCAGCACATTTTTCTTCCGCACCAGTCCGCCATAGAACATCGCGAGCCCCGGCAGCGTCATGAAAAGCACGAGCCCCGTGCTGATCATGATCCACGTATTGTGCCCCGGCCCGGCCTGGCCGGCGAGCGGGCCTTTCCACTCCGCGCCATCCTTGCCGCCGGGCGCGGTATTCGTGATGTAGCCCTCCAGATCCGCGAGGCGCTGCACCTCCGTCGCCGCTGGCGGTCCGGCGGGCGCGGATTCGGCCAAGGCGGGTTCCGCTCCGCTCAGGAAAAGTAACGCGAGACACAGGGACACGATGAGACGCGGCATAAACATGCAGGGTATTTTTTGGGTAGGGATTTGCGGCCTTCGATCCGGGGAAGCCGAAAGCCGCGGCGTGAATAGGGACACGATGATCCCAACACAAGCGCGTTTGCTCCGCGACGCGCGGACTACCGAAAACGGTAGCCGACCTGCCCGCGATCGTCGCGCCTGCCGCCGCCACCACCGGAGTCGCGCCGCTGCTGGCCGCCACCACCGCCACGATTTCCGCCACCCTGCGGGCGCCCGCCTCCGCGCGGCCCGCGTGGGGCTTCCGGCAGCCTCGGCGGCGCAGGCTGATTGTAGTCAAAGCCCTCCGCCTTTTTCCGCACGATGCCGCGGCCGATGAAGCGCTCCAGCGACTTCAGCGAGCCGTAGTCGTCCGAACCGACAAAGCTGATCGCATCGCCGATTTGGTTCGCCCGCCCGGTGCGGCCGATGCGGTGCACGTAGTCCTCCGAGTGCATCGGGAAATCGTAATTCACGACGTGCGAGATGCCGTCCACATCGATGCCGCGCGCCGCGATATCCGTGGCCACGAGCACGCGCACCGTGCCGGCCTTGAATTCATTCAGCGCCTTCAGCCGCTGGTTCTGGGAGCGGTTCGAGTGCAGCGTGCCGCACTTGATTCCCGCCTGCTCCAGCCGCCGTGCGATCTTGTCCGCGCCATGTTTCGTGCGGGAAAAAATGAGCACGCTGTCCATCTTCGGATCCTGCAGCAAATGCGTGAGCAGCACCGGTTTCAGATGCCCGGGAACTTCGTACACAAACTGCGCCACCGTCTCCGCCGGATTTGATCGCCGGCCGATCTGCACCGTCTTCGGGTGCTGCTGGAATTCATGCGTGAGCCCCTCGATCTCCTTCGACAGCGTCGCGGAAAACATGAGCGTCTGCCGCTTTACCGGCAGCTTGCGGATCACGCGGCGGATGCTCGGCAGAAAGCCCATGTCCAGCATCCGGTCCGCCTCATCGAGCACGAGATGCTGCAGTCCCGAAAAATCACCGAAGCGTCGATCCATGAGATCCAGCAGCCGCCCTGGGCATGCGACCACGATGTCCACACCCGAGCGCAGCGCCTCCATCTGCGGACGCTCACCGACGCCGCCAAAAATCGTCGCCATGCGAAACGGCAGATGCTTCCCGTAAGCGCGGATGTTCTCCTCGATCTGCACGACCAGTTCGCGAGTCGGCGCGAGCACCAGCGTGCGCGTGCGCCGCGGCGTGCCGTCATTGATCATCCCCGCCATGCGCGCGAGAATCGGCAGTGTGAACGCCGCAGTTTTTCCCGTGCCCGTCTGCGCGATCCCGATCACGTCGCCCCCCGCCAGCACGAGCGGGATCGCCGCCGCCTGGATGGGAGTAGGCTCCGTGTATCCGGCTTCCTGGATGGCTTGAAAAATTTTGTCCCCGAGACCGAGAGCGCGAAATGGCATAGCCCCGCACTGTGGGCCACCGTGCGGAAAAGGGAAACTATCTTCCCGCCTATTCGCACGGCATCCAGGTTGCAGGGCATGTCCTGATTTGCCGTTTGGCGTTAAGCGTTAGGTGTTTGCCGTTTGACCCGCCGCAGGCGCTGAACGACCACAGACGCTGGCGCGAATTCCGCGAGGCCGCTGCGCGGGGCTTAACTTCAAACATCTAACGTTCCATGCGTATCCGGTTGCCTGACATCGCGCTTGCGGAAGGCAGGCTGCATTGAAAATAGCCCAGCGCTTCAGCGCTGGGGACCGTCGAAGGAAGAAAATAAAGTCCCGCAAGGGATGGAAGAACCGTTCTGCCGTCCCTTGCGGGACT
>JANXZI010000152.1 GCA_025355595.1 Spartobacteria bacterium | reverse complement strand
GTTCACCGCGAGCGCCGCGCCGCCGGAGACATTGATCTGCGGCGAAGTGATGTTGCCGCTCGCGCCATCGCCGATTTGCAGCGTGCCCGCCGTCACGTTCGTCACGCCGGAATACGTGTTGCCGTTGTTCGTCAGCGTCGTCGTTCCCCCGCCCTGCTGGGTGAGCGTGCCCGTGCCGGTGATCTGGTTGCCGACCGTGATCGCGTCGCTGCGGTTGAATACGAGCGCGCCGTTGTCGAGTACCGGCCCGCCATTGCCGAGCGTGCCCGAAATGCCGCCCGCGCCGACTTGCAGCGTGCCCGCGTTGATCGTCGTCGCGCCCGTGTAGTTGTTGTTGCCCGTGAGAATCGTCCGGCCGATGCCGTTCTGGTTCAGCGTGCCAGTGCCGGAGATGACACCCGAGAGCGTCTGCGTGTTCACGCTGATGCCGTTCACCGCGCCGCTGTTCGCCACGTTGTTCACGAAGGTCTCATTGTTCGCGAGATTGATCGCGAGCACCGCGCTCGCGTTCACCGTCACCGCCGAATTGGCAATCGAGGCGTTCGGCGTCGCGCCGTCGCCGATTTGCAGCGTGCCAAATGCCACCGTCGTCGCGCCGTTGTAAGTGTTCGTCGCCGTCAGGATCGTCGTGCCGGTTCCCTGCTGCCGAACCGTGCCGCCACCACTGATCGTGTTCGCCACCGTCATCAGATTGCTCCGGTTGAAAATGAGCGCGCCATTGTCCACCACATTGCCGCTGCCGAGCGTGCCGATGGTGCCGCCCGCGCCGACTTGCAGCGTGCCCGCCGCGATGGTCGTCGTGCCGCCGTAGGTGTTCGTGCCCGTGAGGATCGTCGTGCCCGCGCCCGTCTGGTTCAGCGTGCCGCTGCCGCTGATGTTGCCCGCGAGCGTCTGCGTGTTGCCCACGCCGTTCACGCCATTCACCGCGCCGTTGTCCGTCACGCTGTTCGTGAAAGTCTCGCCGTTCACGAGATTGATCGCCAGCGCCGCGCCGACGTTCACCGTCGTCGTCACCGAGTTTGCGATGGAAGCGCCCACCGCCACGCCGTTGCCGATTTGCAGCGTGCCGGAAGTCACCGTCGTCGGCCCGCTGTAAGTGTTCGCCGCCGTCAGCGTCGTCGTCGCCGCGAGCGCCGTGCCCTGCTGGCGCAGCGAGCCGCTGCCGCTGATGAGATTGGCGACCGTGAGGTTGTTGTTCCGATTGAAGACGAGCGCGCCGTTGTTCAGCACATTGCCCGCGCCGAGCGTGCCGGTCGCGCCGCCCGCGCCGATTTGCAGCGTGCCCGCCGTGATCGTTGTCGTGCCCGTGTAAATGTTCGCGCCGGTGAGGATCATCGTGCCCGTGCCGTTCTGGTTCAGCGTGCCCGTGCCGCTGATGATTCCCGACAGCGTCTGCGTGCCGCTGCTGATGCCGTTCACCGCGCCGTTGTCCGTCACGGCGTTCACGAAAATTTCGCCGTTCGCGATGTTGATCGCCAGCGTCTTCGTCGCGTTCACCGTCACCGAGGACGAATTCGCAATCGAGGATCCCGTCGTCGTGCCGTTGCCGATTTGCAGCGTGCCGCCGCTCACGAGCGTCGCGCCCGCATACGTGTTCGTCGCGAGCAGCGTCGTCACGCCCGCGCCCTGCTGCGTGAGCGTGCCGGTGCCGCTGATGGTGTTCGAGACGGTGATCGCATCGCTGCGGTTGAAGACCAGCGCCGCATTGTCCACCACATTGCCGCTGCCGAGCGAACCGCTCACGCCGCCATTGCCGATCTGCAAAGTGCCGCCGGTGATCGTCGTCAGGCCGCCATACGTGTTGTTGCCCGTGAGAATCGTCGTGCCCGCCGCGCTCTTGTTCAGCACGCCCGCGCCGCCGATGATGCCCGCGAGCGTCTGCGTGTTCGCGCTGATCGCGTTCACCGCGCCGTTGTCCGTCACGTTGTTCGCGAAAGTCTCGTTGGCCGCGAGATTGATCGCCAGCGCCGCGCCGACGCCCACCGTCGTGGTGATCGAATTCGCCATCGAGGCGTTCGCCACCGTGCCGTCGCCGATTTGCAGCGTGCCCGCCGTCACGCTGGTCGCGCCGGTGTACGTGTTCGTGCCCGTGAGGATCGTCGTGCCCGCGCCGCTCTGCGTGAGCGTGCCCGCACCGCTGATCACACCCGAGACGGTCTGCGTGCCCGCCGTGTTGTTCGCGTTCACCGTGCCGCCGCCGTTGTCCGTCACGTTGTTCGCAAAAGTGCCGCCCGTCGCGAGATTGAGGCCGAGCGTCGCGCCGTTCGCCACCACCACGGTCGCCGCCGCGAGGTTGTTGCCGATCTTCGTGCCCGCCGTCACGCCGTCGCCGACTTGCAGCGTGCCGGCGTTCACATTCGTCTGGCCGAGGTAGGTGCTCGCGCCGGTCACGGTCAGCGTGCCCGCGCCCGCCTTCGTGAACGGATTGCCCGCGACGCCGCCGATGATGCCGGCGAGCGACGAATTGAACCCGTTCGTGTCCACCGTGCCGCCGCCCGTGTTCAGCGTCACCGCGCGATTTCCCAAAGTGACCGCCGCGCTCGTCTGGAGGATCGCATTGCTGCCCGCCGCCCCGCCAAACGTGATGCCGCCCGTCGCATTGCCGAGGTTGCCGTTCGCCGCGACGCGCACCGTGCCGTCGAGGATGTTCGTCGGCCCCGCGTAAGTGTTCGCGCCCGCGAGCACGAGCGTGCCCGTGTTGCTCTTCGTCAGCGCGCCCGCGCCGCCGATGATTCCATTCGCGGTGAAAGTGTTCGCATTCGTGACCTCGAACGTGCCGGTGCCCGTCACCGTCACGCCGCGCGCGCTCGCAAAAGTCGCCGTCGTCTGGAGCGTGCCGTTGTTCAGCGTCAGAGCGTTCCCGGAATTCCCGAGCGCGCCGTCCGCCGCGACGCTCACCGTGCCGTTCGTGATCGCCATGCCGCCGGAGAAAGTGTTGCCCGCATTCGTGAGCACGAGCGTGCCCGCACCGTCGGCGGTGAGGCCGTTTGCGCCGGTGATCTGCGCATTGATCGTCGCGGTGAGGCCGGGGCTCACGGTGATGAAAGGCACGGGCGCGGGCCCCGCGACGAGATTCAGCGTGAAGCCGGCCGCACCGTTCACCTGGTAGCCGTTCGTCGCAAAGACGAGGCCCTGCGCGTTCACCGTGCTCGCGAGCGTGACCGTCCCGGCTGCGCCGCCGAAATTCGCCACGCCATTCTGCCACGCCGCGTTCGTCGCGCCGGTGGCGTTCGTCCAGTTGTTCTGGAAGCCGTCCCACGTCCCGTTGCCGCCCGCGATCACGCTGTCATTCGCCACGCCGCCGCCGTCCCAGAACTGCACCGCGCCGATGACCGCGGGATTCAGCACGAGCAAGTTCACCTGTCCCGTCACGCCAAGATACACCTGCGAAGTGAGCGGCCCGGGCACGCCATTCACCGTCGTCGCATTCGGCGTGAGCACGCCCGTGTAATTGAACAGCCGGTAGCTGCCCGCGCC
>JANXZI010000151.1 GCA_025355595.1 Spartobacteria bacterium | reverse complement strand
CCCGACTTCCTCAGCGATACCCGTCTGCCGAAGCGCGCCGCCGAATGCACCGCCGGACGCGGTGATGAGAATGACCACCGCCGCGTGTGTGAGCGCGGTCTGCACCGCTTTCGTGCCGCCCTCGCGAGGACGATAGCGTGACACGAGGAGCAGGGAGGCGATCGCGCCGAAGAGCAGCGCCATGTCTGTGTGTCCCACTGTGCGCAGGGCCGAGGCGACGAAACCGGGCGCGTCCTTCAACGACTCCTGCACACCGATGAGCACGAGCGGCAGCAGCACCGGCACGAGCGCGAGCGCGAATGGCGGCAGCGCGTGCTTTTCCGCATCCGGCTTCGTCTCGATCTCGATGGGGAGATCGAATGAGAGCCTCCGGTTCGCGATGCGCGCAAAGAAATATCCGCACAGCGCCGCGCCGAATCCGATGATGATGCCGGCAAGGATCATCGTGCCCATGTTCACGCCAAGCTGCTTTGCGACGAGCGCGGGGCCGGGCGCGGGTGGAACGAGCGAATGCGTGATCGTCCCTCCTGCGATGATGCACAAAATGTAGAGCAGGTAGTCGCGCCCGGTCCGCTTCGTCATCGCCTTTGCCATCGGCAGCAGCAGGCAGAAGAGCGTGGCGAGGAAGACCGGGATGCCGAGGACGAAGGACGTGAGAAAAAACGCCCACTGGGCGCGTCCGACGCCTGTCCAGCGTAGCGCCGTGGCAGCGATGCTTTCAGCCGCGCCGGACACGAGCAGCCCTTCGCCGATGATCCCCGCCAGTGCGATGAGGATGCCGATGTCCGTGCATGTTTTTCCAAATTCACCGGCCACCCGCGTCGCAGCGGTTGAGCTCACGAATTCTTGCGCCGCCTTCGCGCCGATTTCGCCCTTCTTCACGCGCGCGTCGGCGAATCTTTGCAGCGCGGCGTCCGGCGTCAGCATCGCCACACTGTACGCCGCGACGATCATCGCGAGGAACGGATGCAACCGCAGCCACAGCATCCCGCCGACGACGATCACCATGCCGATGCTCAGGAGCAACAGGGCGTTCATTCCGCGAGGAAGAAAATTGGGATGTGCGCCGGGGAAAACACGGCGCGACAGAATGCGAACGAGCGTGCGATGGGAATCAGAAAAGACCGGCGGAAGCAGCGCGCGCAACCCTGACCGCGCTCCAGCGTTCAGCGCTTCTGACGCAGCCGCGCGAGCCACTCGCCGAGGGCGACGTGCTGCGACTCGTCCAATTCCTTCGGCGGGTGTGCGGCGAGCCATTCGAGATCGTCGGCGGCTCCGGTGGTGTCGCCGGAGATTTCCCTCAGGCGCGCGCGGGTGAGGCGTTCGCGGAATGCGTTCGGGTCGAGCGCGAGCAGCAAATTGAAATAGGGCGGTGCTTCCTTCGCCGGATTCGACGACGCGACGGCACGGCCGAGCAGGTTCCGGATCATGCGGACGATGATGTCCTTCTTTTTCGCGGGCTGCATTGTCTCGTCGGGGATGGGCGAGTCGCCGGCGACGAGCGCCTTTGCCTCGGCCATCGTGAGAGGTTTGCCGCCGTCGAAGACATCGAGCAGGCTGAATTCGCCCTCGGCCTTTTCGCGGTAGCCGACCATGAAGCGCGTCGGCAGCGGGATGCCGGCGACATTTTTCACGCTGAGGCGCGAGGCGAGTTCGAAGTAGATGATCGAGAGCGTGAGCGGCAGACCCTCGCGATCATCGAGAACCTCGTTGATGTAGCTGTTCGAGCGGCTGTCGTAGTCGTTGCGGCTGCCGTGGAAGCCGTTTTGCTCGAAGAGATATTTGGTGAGCCGCTTCACGGCGGGGAGCGTGCCCTTCTTAATCTCCGCGTCGTCCTTCAACTCATCCACCATGCGCGCAAATTCCCGCTCGTAGGTCGCGATGTCCATCTCGGGATTATCGTGTCGCGAGATGAGCAGCGCGCAGCGGAGCAGGTCCGCCTTTTCGTCGGGCTGGGAAAGCTGCTGCGTGAGTTCGCGCAGGACGGCGGCACGGTGCAGATCACTTTCGAGTTCGCGCAGTGATGCGACGCTTTTCTCCAGCGCCTTCCGTTTCTCATCGAGCACGCTGCGGCTCAGGGCGGGATCTTTCAGCAGCGTTTCGATCGCGTCCCCGCGATCTTTTTTTCCGGCGAGGAATCCGTTCATGGATTTCTGCACGCCCTTCGTCAGCGCGGCATCGAGCGGCTTTTCCACGAGATCGTTGCCGACGCGGAAGCCCTTGTAGCTCGCGACGGTGCCGCGAAATTTGCACAGCCCAACGTGGCCGCCGCGGAGTTCGCCATCCTGCTGATCAAAGACCTGCCGGCCATTCACGAAGCACTGGATGCGCTCCCCGTCCACGCGGACACGCAGCGTGTTCCAGTCGCCGGGGCGGTAGGCGTCGCTCGCGGCGTCGGAGAGGATTTTCCACGAATACACATCCGCGCCATCGAAGCGCGTGAGCCGCAATTTTCCGCCCGTGGGATAGAAGCCGTAGTGCCGCTCGCCACCATCCGCGCAGAACGCCAGCCCCGCTGCACCCGCCTCGTCGTCGAGTTTCACGGTGACTTCCGCCTCGAATTTCGCGCCCGGCTTTTCCGCCATCCACAGGCACAGCGCGCGCCCGCCGAAGCCGTCGCCCGACTGCTCGACGCTCACCACGCCCGCGCGCTGCGTCCACTGCGCGCCCATGAGCGGCTTCCATGTGCGCGGATTCAGCACGCCGATGGTGAGCCAGCGGCTCATCGGCACCGGGTTCGGTTTTGCGATGAGCTTTTTCAGCTCATTCACCGGCATCGCAAAGCCGAGATTTTCCGCGCGCGCGGATTTCAGTGTGAGCAGGCCGAGCACGTGGCCCTTCCGATCCAGCAGTGGGCCGCCGCTGTTGCCGTGCTCGATGGGCACCGCGACCTGGATCATTTTCATGCCGTCAATGTCGCGCTTCGGCTCGGAGATGACGCCCTCGACGACGCTGAACGCCAGCCCCTGCGGATTGCCCATCGCCACGATGCGCTCACCCTGCCGCAGCTTCTCGGAATCGCCGAGCGCCAGCGGCTTTAAATCCTTTCGGGCGATGCGCAAAATCGCGAGATCCAGCCGCGCATCGCTCGCAAAAACTTCCGTGACTTCCTCCACCTTGCCATCGCTCGTCTCCACGCGGATGCGACGCGCCTCGCCGATGACGTGTCGGTTCGTGGCGATGAGTCCATCCGCGCTCACGACAAATCCGCTGCCCAGCCCGTCCATGCCTTTGCGTCCGACTTGGATCACTTTCACGAGCGAAGGCTTCACCTCCGCCGCGATGTCCGCGACGCTCTTTTCCTTCGCAGGTTTCCCATCCGCAGCGAAGGCGCGCTCCGTCAAAAACGGCAGGCCGACAATGAACACAAGGAGGGACACTTTGAACATGGCCGCGAATGTGCCCGACTTTCCCGCTGAGGAAACTTCTTTGTCGCAGGTGATCGCCAGCGCCCAACCCTTTTATCAAACGCAGAGACGCGGAGACGCAGAGGAAGGCACGGAATGAGTTTCTCCTGAGCCAAGATTTTCCGCCTGATCTTCTCCGAGTCTCCACCTCTCTATCCCGACTCGCCGCAAGCCGTCATTGAGAAGCTACTTCACCGGCTCCGCGTTCCAGATCTTGAGGTCATCGAAGAACCCATCCTTCCCCATGCAGCCGAATTGCCGCATATAACATCAGACGGAGTGAGCGGCATACTTCGTTTCCACCTTCGACTTCGTCGCGTGCGCGATGCCGGGCGATTGCAGATAGGCGACCGCCTCTCCATCCACCGATGCCCGCATCGCATCGCCCACCGTCTCCAGCGCGAAGGTGTGCCACATCTCCGGGTCGAGCTGCACCGGGAAGGTGACGTTTTTCCTTCCGGCTGGCGGCGGCGGCTCGCCAGTCGCGCCCGCGGGCCGGGCCACCGCGAGCCCCTTCT
>JANXZI010000140.1 GCA_025355595.1 Spartobacteria bacterium | reverse complement strand
GCGATGCCGCTGAGCGAGCGGGTGTATGAATTTCCCGCGCTGCCGCGGAACACGTTTCACGGCCTGCCGGGGCTGCTGGCGGATTCGCTGCCGGACAAGTTTGGCAACGCGCTGATTGACGCGTGGCTCGCCACGCAAGGCCGGACGCCGGAGAGTTTCGATGCGGTGGAGCGGCTGTGCTACACGGGCGCGCGCGGCATGGGGGCGCTGGAATTTGCGCCGGCGATGGGACCAAAACCGCGCAAGGCGTCGAAGATCGAGGTGGACGAGCTGGTGCGGCTGGCGGGCGAGGTGCTGACGCATCGCGGAGATTTGCAGGGACATTTTCACGGAGCCGGGAAGGAGAAGGCGTTGCGGGATATTTTGAGCGTGGGCACTTCCGCCGGCGGCGCGCGGGCGAAGGCGGTGATCGCGTGGAATCGCGCGACGAATGAGGTGCGCTCGGGGCAGATCGCGGCCGGCGAGGGTTTCGATTACTGGCTGTTGAAATTCGACGGCGTGGCGGGCAACAAGGACAAGGAACTGGAAGACCCGAAGGGTTACGGGGCTATCGAGTTTGCCTATCACCTGATGGCCAAGGCGGCGGGTCTCACGATGAGCGAATGCCGGCTGCTGGAGGAGAATGGGCGGCGGCATTTCATGACGCGGCGCTTCGACCGGCTGGCGGGCGGAGCGAAGCTGCACATGCAGTCGCTCGGCGCGCTGGCGCATTTCGATTTCAACCAAGCGGGAACCTACAGCTACGAGCAGGCGCTGCTGACCATCCGCCAGCTCAGGCTGCCGATGGCGGCGGTGGAAGAGCAGTTCCGGCGGATGGTCTTCAACCTCGTGGCGCGGAATCAGGACGACCATGTGAAGAACATCGCCTTCCTGATGAACCAGCAAGGCGAGTGGTCGCTCGCGCCAGCCTTTGACGTGACCTACAGCTACAATCCGTCGGGCTCGTGGACAGCCACGCACCAGATGACGCTGAACGGAAAGCGGGATGGTTTTGCGCTGACGGATTTCGAGGCGTGCGCGAAGGCGGCGCTGATGAAGCGGGGGCGGGCTGCGACGATCATCGAGGAGGTGCAGGAGGCGGTGAAGCACTGGCCGGAGTTTGCGGCGGAAGCGAAGCTCGCAGACGAATGGCGGAACAAGATTCAGAAAACCCACCGGCTAACTTTCCCCAAAGCATGAGCCTCAACGAATCCGTCGTCGAAGACGCCGCCCTCGAATGGTTCGGGGAGCTGGGCTACTCCTGCCTTGGGGCAGAAGCCCTCACCCCGGCCCTCTCCCACGGGGAGAGGGAGTCTTACGGCGAGGTGGTGCTGGTGGGGCGCTTGCGCGAGGCCATCCGGCGGCTGAACCCGGCCATCCCCGAGGAGGCGCGGGAGGAGGCGTTGCGCAAGGTGCTGCGGGTGGCGACGACTTCCCTGGTGCAGACAAACCGGGCCTTTCACCGGATGCTGCGCGACGGAGTGGATGTGGAATATCCGCGGCCCGATGGCTCGATCAAAGGCGACAAGGCGCGGCTGGTGGATTTCGCCGACGTGCGGGCGAACGACTGGCTGGTGGTGAATCAGTTCACGGTGATCGAGGCACAGCACAACCGCCGGCCGGATGTGGTGGTTTTCGTCAACGGTCTGCCGCTGGCCCTGATCGAGCTGAAGAACGCCGCCGATGAGGACGCCGACATTTGGGCAGCCTATCGCCAGCTCCAGACCTACAAGTCGGAGATTCCCTCACTGCTGAATTACAATGCCGCGCTGGTGGTGAGCGACGGCGTGCAAGCGCGCATGGGCTCGCTGACGGCGAACCAGGAGTGGTTCAAAGTCTGGCGCACGATTGACGGCGAGGGCGATGCGCCGAAGACCGCGTTGGAGCTGGAGACGCTGGTGCGCGGGGTGTTCGACCGGCAGCGGTTCCTCGACCTGCTCCAGCATTTCATCGTCTTCGAGGAAGACGCGGACACGGGTGCGCTGCACAAGATCATCGCGGGCTACCATCAGTTCCACGCGGTGAATGCGGCGGTGGAGGAAACGGTGCGTGCCAGCGGCATGAGTGCGGACCAGGCGATGCGTGAGGAGCCGATGGGGCGGCATTGGGCGGGGAAAATGCACGGCGGCAAACGGGGCGACCGTCGCGCGGGCGTGGTCTGGCACACGCAGGGCAGCGGCAAGAGCTTCACCATGCTGTTCTTCGCCGCGCGGGTGATCCGCGAGGCCGCGATGCAGAATCCGACGCTCGTGGTGCTGACCGACCGCAACGATCTCGATGACCAGCTATTCGGCCAGTTCCAACGCTGCCACGACATCCTCGGCCAGATGCCGGTGCAGGCCGCAAACCGCGAGAAGCTGCGCGAACTGCTGGAGGTGGCGAGCGGTGGCGTGGTCTTCACGACGATCCAGAAGTTCATGCCGGAGAAGGGCGAGAGGATGCCGTGCCTGAGCGAGCGGCGGAACATCATCGTGATCGCGGACGAGGCGCACCGTTCGCAGTATGACCTCATTGACGGCCTCGCCCGGCATCTGCGCGACGCGCTGCCGAATGGGTCCTTCATCGGCTTCACCGGCACGCCGATCGAAAAGACGGACGCGAACACGCGGGCGGTCTTTGGCGATTACATTTCCATCTACGACATCCAGCGTGCCGTCGTGGACAAGGCCACGGTGCCGATCTACTACGAGAGCCGCATCGCCAAGCTGGGGCTGAATGCCGCGGCGCTGCCGAAGATTGACGAGGAGTTCGACGCGATCACGGAGGGCGAGGAGCAGACGAACCGCGAGAAGCTCAAGACGAAGTGGGCCGCGCTGGAGGCGCTCGTGGGTGATCCAAAGCGCATGAAGATCATCGCCGCCGACCTCGTGCAGCATTTCGAGAAGCGCGTTGAGGCGATGGACGGCAAGGCGATGATCGTCTGCATGAGCCGGCGCATCTGCGTGGATCTCTGCAACGCGATCCTCACGCTGCGCCCCGAGTGGGCCAGCGCGAAGGATGACGCTGATGGAATTGGCGAAGCCGAAAAGGGCAAAGCCTGCGTGGTGAAAGTGGTGATGACGGGCAGCGCGGACGACGGTCCCGACTGGCAGCCGCACATCCGCAACAAGGAGAAGCGGCGCAAGCTGGCGAACCGTTTCAAGGACAGCCGCGATCCCTTCCGCATCGTGATCGTGCGCGACATGTGGCTGACCGGATTCGACGCGCCGTGCCTGCACACGATGTATGCCGACAAGCCGATGCAAGGCCACGGCCTCATGCAGGCCATCGCCCGCGTGAACCGCGTCTTCCGCGACAAGCCGGGCGGTCTGGTGGTGGATTACCTCGGCCTCGCGGATCAGCTCAAACAGGCGCTCGCCACCTACACCGAGAGCGGCGGCAAGGGCGACCCGACCTACGACACGAGACAGGCCATCGCCGTGATGCTGGAAAAGCACGGCATCGCGTGCGACATGCTGCACGGGTTCGACTGGTCGAAATGGACGACGGGCAAACCTGCCGAACGACTCCAACTCATCCCCGGCGGACAGGAGC
Source organism: Spartobacteria bacterium (assembly GCA_025355595.1). GTDB lineage: Bacteria > Verrucomicrobiota > Verrucomicrobiia > Chthoniobacterales > Chthoniobacteraceae > SXWH01. The sequence goes on along the minus strand of JANXZI010000140.1, from coordinate 1,649 downwards.
GCATCCTCGAACAGGAGGAGGGCAAGAAGCGGTTCGTGCAGATCGTGACGGAAGTTTCCCGCGCCTTCGCCCTCTGCGCCGCGAGCGACGAGGCCACCGGCATCCGCGATGACGTTTCATTTTTTCAAGCCATCTCCGCCGCGCTGAACAAGCAGAGCACGGTCAACCGCAAAACGCCCGAGCAGCTCGACGCCGCCGTGCGCCAGCTTGTGTCCAAGGCCATCACGACGGACGGCCAGGTAATTGATGTGTTCACCGCCGCCGGATTGCCCAGGCCGGACATCGGCATCCTCTCCGAGCAGTTCCTCGCAGAGGTGCGCGGGCTCAAGCACAAGAATGTCGCCGCCGAACTGCTGGAGAAACTGCTCAAGGACGAGCTGAAGGTGCGATCAAAACGCAACCTCGTGCAGTCGCAGCTTTTCTCGGAGAAGCTCAAAAAAACGCTGAATGCCTACCACAACCGCGCCATCGCCACGCAGGAGGTGATCGAGGAGCTGACCCAGCTCGCGAAGGAATTGGACGCCGCCACGAAGCGCGGCCAGAACCTCGGCCTGAGCGACGACGAGGTGGCCTTCTACGATGCCCTCGCTGCCAACGAGTCCGCCGTGAAGGCGATGGGAGATGCCAAACTCAAGGTGATCGCCGCGGAATTGATCACGCAGGTGCGCAAGAGTGTGACGATTGACTGGACCGTGCGCGAGAGCGCGCGGGCGAAGATCAAGGTGATGGTGAAGCGCATCCTGAACAAATACGGCTACCCGCCGGATTTACAGGAGGAGGCGGTGAAGACGGTGCTGCAACAGGCGGAGCTGCTGTGTGCGGACTGGGCGGCTTGAAGTCCCGCAAGCGGTTGCTTGCTGGTATCCGTGACGCTCTTGGTGACGCAAATGGACTTTGCCAAACGAGCCCGTTTTTCCCAATCGCCTCACTGCGCGGTTTCTGCCAGCAACACCTCCCGTCCCCTCAAGACCATGACCCGCTTTCGTATCCTCCTCGCATTCGCGTTCCTTGCCATTTCTGCCGGGCTGCACTCCGCGGAGAAGCCCGTGTTCCGCGCCGGTGCGGCGACGAGCAACATCACGCCGAATCTCGACTCAGGCATCATCGGCGGCTTTGTCCCCTTCCCCGCCTCGCTGGTGCATGACGAACTGCACGCGCGCTGCCTCGTGCTTGATGACGGGAAGACGATGCTCGCATTCGTCGTGTGCGATCTGCTCGGCATGCACCGCAGCGTGAGCATCGAGGCGCGGAAGCTGATTGCGGAAGCCACCGGCATCCCGCCGGAGCGGGTGCTCATCTCCTGCACGCATACGCATTCAGCCTCGAGCGCGCTGGGGAAGGACCGCTACACGTCCGAGCAGCCGCTCGATGATTACCAGCGTTTCGTCGCGCGCCGCATCAGCGATGGCGTGCGCTGCGCGATCGGAAACCTGCGCCCTGCGGAGATCGCATTCGGCACCGCCGAGGCGCCGGAGCATGTCTTCAACCGCCGGTGGTTCATGAAGGAAGGCACGGTGCCGGTGAATCCATTTGGCAAAGTGGACAAGGTAAAGATGAACCCGCCCGGCGGCAGCCCGAACCTCACCGAGCCAGCGGGCCCGACGGATCCCACGGTGTCCTTCATCGCCCTGCGCGAGCCGGGCGGAAAA
>JANXZI010000138.1 GCA_025355595.1 Spartobacteria bacterium | reverse complement strand
GCCGACTTCGCCGAGGAGCGCCTTCGTCTTCGTGTCGGAAAAAAGCGGGTCGCGCGCTTCGACCACGAGGAAGAACTTGTCGTCCGAAACCTTCCCGAAGCGGCTCCAGTTGAACAACGGATGATGGAAACGCGGCAGGCCGTTTCGCAAAATCATGCCGAACGTCGCGCCGAACGCGCTGAACAGAATCGTCAGCTCATACATGACCGGGAAGAAGAACTGGAGTGCGCGGACGCCGTGCGACCAGTCAATCGGCTTGCCGTTCACGATGATCGGATAGATGCCGAAGCTCGTGATCGTGACGAGCCCGAGGCCGGTGAGAAATCCCGTGACGCCGCAGACGAAAACGAACGCTGACAGCCAGGATTTTTTCAAGCCCATCGCCTTGTCCATCCCGTGAATCGGGAACGGCGAGTGGCAATCCCACGACGTGTAGCCAGCATCGCGGACTTTTTCCGCGGCGTGGTAAATTTCCGCGGCGCTTTCAAATTCAGCGCCGATGGCGTGGAGACGTTTGGCAGCCATGACTAATGAATGAGCGCCGCCTCCTTCGGCTGTGCGTGATCGTCTTTCGGCTCGTGATGCGGGTCAGCCTGCGGGGTCACGGCCTTCACCTCGAAGGCGCAGACCATCGGCAGGAATCGCATGAAGAGCAAAAATGCGGTGATGAAGAATCCGAACGTGCCAATGAATGTGAACACCTCGACCCACGACGGCGTATAATGCCCCCACGACGACGGCAGGAAGTCCTGCGCGAGCGTGGTGCCGATGATCACGAAGCGCTCATACCACATGCCCGCATTCACGAACTGGCAGGCGATGAACACGACGATGTAATTTCGCCGCATCGCCTTGAACCAGAAAATCTGCGGCGTCACCACGTTGCAGAACATCATCGCGATGTAGTGCCAGTAATACCAGCCGGTCGCGCGATTGTAGAATGCGTTGTATTCGTAGAAGTGGCCCGAATACACCATCGCGATGAACAGCTCCATCAGGTAGGCGTAGCCGACGATGGAACCGGTCAGCAGGATGATTTTCGCCATCTTGTCCACGTGGTTCCGCGTCATCATGTCATCGAGTTGCGGATACAAAAGCCGCGCGGGAAGCATGAGCGTGAGCACCATCGCGAAGCCGCCGAAGACTGCGCCTGCGACAAAATACGGCGGGAAAATCGTGGTGTGCCAGCCCGGGACGATGGACGTGGCGAAGTCGAACGACACGATGGAATGCACCGAGAGCACGAGCGGGGTCGAGAGGCCGGCGAGGATGAGATACGCCATCTCGTAGTGCTGCCAATGGCGGTTGCCGCCGCGCCAGCCCAGCGCCGCGATGCCGTAGAACCACTGCTTGATCTTCGACTTTGCGCGGTCGCGCAACATCGCGAGGTCGGGGATGAGGCCGACATACCAGAACAGCACCGACACGGTGAAATACGTCGAGACGGCGAACACATCCCAGAGCAGCGGCGAACGGTAGTTTTGCCAGAGGCCGTTCCAGTTCGGAATCGGGAAAAGATACCACGCCTTCCAAACGCGACCGACGTGGAAGCCGGGATAGAGACCGGCGCACATCACCGCGAACAGCGTCATCGCCTCAGACGCGCGGTTGATCGAAGTGCGCCACTTCTGCCGGGTGAGGAAAAGGATCGCCGAGATGAGCGTGCCCGCGTGGCCGATGCCGATCCAGAAAACGAAATTCGTGATGTCCCACGCCCAGCCGAACGGCTGGTTTTCACCCCACACACCGATGCCGTTCGAGACCTGATAGCCGAGCAGCAGCGGCACGAGCAGCGCGATGGGCGAGAAAATCATGAACGCAATCCACCACCAGCGGCGCGTGCGCTCCTCGCAGATCACCGAGACATTTTCCGTGATCCAGTTTAGCGAACGGTTGTGGTTTACGAGCGGCTCGCGCTCGAGTTCCGGCGGGCAGTGCAGCACCACCACTCCGTCTTCGCTCGTGTTGGCAGCGTGGGCGCCCATTACGCGTGTCCTCCTTTGGCGTGGCCCATGATGGCGTCCTTCGGGGCGTCAGGCATCTTCGGGTTCGGGTTCATCACTCGTGCGAGATAGCTCACGCGCGCATTCACGCCGATGTAGTCGAACAGGCGGTAGTCGCGCGGGTTGTCCTTCATCTTCGTCACGGCGCTGTTCGGATCCTTCAGATTGCCGAAGACGATCGCGCCGGTCGGGCAAACCTGCTGGCACGCGCTCTGGAAGCTGTCTGTCGGCACCTGCACCTTGTCGGTGTCCTTGGCCTTCACCTTTGCGGCGATCTTCGCCTCCTGCACGCGCTGCACGCAGAACGTGCATTTCTCCATGACGCCACGCATCCGCACGGTGACGTTCGGATTCTTCGACATCTTCAGCGTGTCGGCCATGCCCTTTTCGTTGATGAGATTCCAACGGAAGACCTTGTCCTTCGCGCGTTCGTTGAAGTCGAAAAAGTTGAAGCGACGCACTTTGAAGGGGCAGTTGTTCGCGCAGTACCGCGTGCCGATGCAGCGGTTGTAGGCCATGATGTTGAGACCGTCATCGCTGTGCGCGGTCGCGTTCACGGGGCAGACCGTTTCACACGGCGCGTTCTCGCAGTGCTGGCAAGGCATCGGCTGCATGACCATGCGCGGCTCGGCGATGTTCACCGTCTTGTCCTCGCGCGCATTCATGTCGCTGACAAAGTAGCGATCCATGCGAATCCAGTGCATCTCGCGGCCCTCGATGACCTGTTCCTTGCCGACGATCGGGATGTTGTTTTCGCTCTGGCACGCGATCATGCACGCGGAACAGCCGGTGCAGGCGCTGAGATCGATCGCCATTCCCCACTGGTGGTTTTTGTCGGTCAGTTCGGGATGCGAATACGCACTCTGCGGAATCGGGTAGCCCTTCTTGTCGCGCTTCTCCGCCTCGGCATCCATCGCGCCGTGCGAGTGCAGCCAGTGCTGATCCTTTGCAAAACCGGGCTCGTGCTGGTGCGTCTCCGCCGTCGCCTCGCGGATGACATCCGCGCCGCGGCCTTCGAGCGCGCCGTGCTCCTGCGTGATCGCGATGGGGTAGGCCTTGCCGTCCATCTTGCGGACCTTCGCGCCGCTCGCGATGTAGTGCGCAGCCATCGTGCGGAGCTTGTAGGCATTAAAGCCGACGCCGGTGTGCTTCGCAAACCAGCCGCCGTGCGACATGTAGTTGCCCTCGCGACCGCCGACGCGGCCTTCGAACATGCGTCCGTAGCCGACGGCGATGGTGATGCTGTCGTCCGCATGACCGGGGATGATGACGGCCGGGATGTCGAGCGACGCGCCGTTCACCTCGACCGTGAGCCACGTCCCGTTGTCGAAATGAAACACGCCATTCCCCTGCTTTGCTTCGAGGTGAAGTTCCCTCGCGGTCGCGGGGCTGATCAGCGCGGCGTTGTCCCACGTGACCTTCGTGATCGGATCAGGAAGCTCCTGGAGCCAGCCGTTGTTCGCATGGCGTCCGTCGTCCACTTTCGCGCACGGAACGAAGACGACTTCTTTTCCCTCGGCGGCCTTGTAAGTTGAAACCAGTTCCGCAACCGGCGCTGCATTCAGGGCGAGCGGCTCGCGCTTCGCCTCGCTGCCCGCGAGGAAACCGTCGTGCAAAAACTTCGCCCAAGACTCGGTGTCAATGCCGCGAGCGTGCTTCTTGAACGTCGCCTGCACGAGATCCAGCCCCTCGCTTTTTTTGCCGGTGAGGAGGAAATTCAGAAGCTGGATCTCCGACCATCCGCCGTGGAGCGGCAGGATCATCGGCTGCTGCGA
>JANXZI010000136.1 GCA_025355595.1 Spartobacteria bacterium | reverse complement strand
GGCCTTCCGCGAAAAGCGCCAGCTCGTCCGCGAACGCTGGACGCTCCTGCGCGGCGGAGCCGACGACGTGCGCGAACTCGCCGCGCTGCTCGGCGTGAACTACGCGGAGGATTCCCGCGGGCAATTCGCGCACACCAACGTGATCACCCTGCTGAACGCCGACGGCGAAATCGCGTTCCAGCACGCGGGCTTGAAACAAGACCCGGGACTGCTCGTGGCCGCGATCGAAAAAGCGACCCGCGGCGCGCAGCGCTGAGCACACGGACCATGACCCCGCGGCGTCCGTCTTACCTCAGTCTCTGTCCGGCCGAGCCGTTTCGAGTTTTCTTTCCGCTCGCTACGCTGCTCGGCATTTCCGGCGTGTCGCTCTGGCCGCTCTTCTTTTCGGGACTGCACCCGTTCTACCCCGGCCCGATGCACTCGCGGCTGATGATCGAGGGCTTTCTCGCGGGATTCGTCATCGGCTTTCTCGGCACTGCGCTGCCGCGCCTGCTCTCCGCGCCGCCGCTGCGACGTGGTGAACTGTGGACATTGCTCGCGCTGTATCTGCTCACCGCCGGGCTGCACATCGGCCAGCAACCGCGCGCGGGCGATGTCGTCTTCATCGCGCTGATGCTGTGCTTCGGGGCGTGCATGATCGCGCGAGTGCGCCACCGTGCGGAATTGCCGCCGCCGGGCTTTGTGCTCGTCGCCTTCGGGTATCTCAGCGGATTGCTCGGGCCGATCCTCTGGCTGTCCGGCCTGCAAGGCTGGGTGCCCGGCAACGTCGCGATGTTTGGCGCGATGCTGCTCAACCAGGCGTTCGTGCTCTTTCCCCTGCTCGGGATCGGCACGTTTCTGCTCCCGCGCTTTCTCCGCCTTCGCGATGTGCGCACGATGGCTGAGGAGCGCAGTGCCTCGGCGGGGTGGTGGCTGCGCGCGGCGTTTTCGTGCGCCACTGGTCTTGCTCTCCTCGGCAGCTTTTGGCTCGAAGCCAGCCACCCGGCATCGCTCACCGCCACTTGGTTCCGGGCCATCGCGGCGACCGTCTATCTGGCCGCGATGGTTCCCTTCCACCGCCAATCTCTACCGCCGCGCACCGCGTCGCTCGCCGCGCAACTGGCACTCCTCGCGCTCGTCGCCGGGCTGATCTTCCCGCTCTTCTGGCCCGCCCAGCATGTCGCCGGATTGCACGTCGTCTTCCTCGGCGGATTCAGCCTCATCACCTTTACCGTCGCCACGCGCGTCGTGCTTGGCCATTCGGGAAATGAAGCGCTTTTCGAGACACGCCTGCCTTCGCTGCAAATCGCCACGCTCCTGCTGCTCGCCGGCGCCGTGCTTCGAGCGGTCGGCGACTTCACCCCGGAGCGTTCGCATTGGCTCAACGCCGCGAGCTATCTGTGGATGCTGGCTGCGGGCGTGTGGGGCTTTGCCGTGCTACCCAAAGTGCGCATCGCGGATTCATCGGGCGACTCCTGCTCGGTTCGCGCGGAGCTTCACGAGAATCCGCGATGAAGATTCACCGCCTCACGGTCGCCGACGCCTTTGCCAGCCTGAAAAGCGGGCTCGCGGGGCTGAGCGATGCGGAGGCGCAGCGGCGGCTCGCGGAGTTTGGGAAAAACGAAGTGGAGGAAGTCGCGCACGAGCCGCTGCTGCTCACGTTGGCGCGAGAGTTCGTCCACTTCTTCGCGCTGATATTGTGGATCGCCGCGGGGCTCGCGTTTTTCGCCGAGTGGCGCGAGCCGGGGCAAGGCATGGCGACGCTCGGATTCGCGATCGTCGGCGTGATCGTGATCAATGGCGTGTTCTCATTCTGGCAGGCGTATCGCGCGGAGCAGGCGCTGGCGGTGCTCAAGAAACTGCTCCCGAGCGCGACGAAGGTCTTGCGCGCCGGCACCGTGCGGCAGTTGCCGGCGACCGAGCTCGTGCCGGGCGACGTGATCCTGCTCGAAGCCGGCGACATCCTTCCCGCGGACTGCCGGCTCGTGGAAGCGTTCAGCGTGCGGGTGAATAACTCGACCGTCACGGGCGAGTCGCTGCCGGTCTCGCGCGACGCCGAGCCGTGCGACGAGCCCGAGCCGATGCACGCCCGCAACACGCTCCTCGCCGGCACCTCGCTCGTCTCCGGCGAAGCAAAAGCGCTCGTCTTCGCGACCGGCTCGCACTCCGCTTTTGGAAAGATTGCGCTGCTCACGCAGGCGACCGGCGACACCATTTCGCCGCTCCAACTCGAGATCGCGCGCGTCAGCCGCATCGTCGCCGGACTCGCGCTCGCGCTTGGCGTGATCTTCTTCTTCGTCGGCCAGGCGATTGGGCTGCCGTTTTGGGCGACCTTCATTTTCGCCATCGGCATCATCGTGGCGAACGTGCCGGAGGGGCTGCTCCCGACCGTCACGCTGGCGCTCGCGATGGGCTCGCAACGCATGGCGAAACGCAACGCGCTGATCCGCCATCTGCCCGCCATCGAAGCGCTCGGCTGCACCACCGTCATTTGCACGGACAAGACCGGCACGCTCACGCAGAACCGCATGTCGGCGCGGCGGCTTTTCATTGCGGGCCGAATGTTTGAAACGAATCAAGTCGCCGAGCTGATCGAGCCGCATCGCCGGTTTTTTGAAGTGGCGGCGTGCTGCCACGATTTGAAAGACGCACGCGCTGCCGCCGGTCCCGGCTGGCTCGGCGATCCGATGGAAGTCGCGCTCGTCCAACTCGCCTCGGACTCGTTGCCCGAGCTGCCACACAGCCCGCGCGTGAACGAGATTCCGTTCGACTCGGAGCGGAAGCGGCTCTCGACGGTGCATGCCGCGCCGGAGGGCAAGGTGCTTTATTGCAAAGGGGCGGCGGAGGTCGTGCTCCCGCGCTGCACTCATGCGGCGATGGATGGCGGCGCCGTGGCCCTTTCGGACGAATTAGCCGCCACGTTCCGCACCGCGGCGGGAACCATGGCCGAGAAGGGCCTGCGCGTTCTCGCCTTCGCCTGGCGCGAGTTGCCCGAGAGTTTCGAGCTGGCGAACGCGGAAGCGGAGATGACTCTCGCCGGTCTGGTCGGTCTCGAAGATCCACCTCGCCCGGAAGTCGCCGACGCGCTCCTGAAATGCCGCGACGCCGGCATCAAGGTGATCATGGTCACGGGCGATCATCCCCAAACCGGAACGGCCATCGCGCGCGAGATCGGACTGGTGCGCTCCGCGGCGCCCGTCGTCATCACCGGCGAGGAACTCGGGCATCTTTCGGACATCCAGCTTCAGCTCGCGCTCGACGCCCCGGAAATCATTTTCGCGCGCGTGCTCGCGGAGCAGAAGATGCGCATCGTCGGCGCGCTCCAAAACAAGCGTGAGATCGTCGCCGTGACCGGAGACGGCGTGAACGACGCGCCCGCCTTGCGCAAGGCCGATGTCGGCATCGCCATGGGCCGC
>JANXZI010000121.1 GCA_025355595.1 Spartobacteria bacterium | reverse complement strand
GCCTTCAAGTGCCGACTTGCCGCGCCGACCCCATGCAGGGCGCTCGCGTCAACGTGCTCGGAACCTTGGCGGTTTTCGAAGCGGCCGTAGCGTTGAAAGACCAAGTCAAGCGAGTTGTTTACGCCAGCTCGGCGGCCGTTCATGGACCGAGCGACTCGGAGCAGGCGATTGGCGATGAGGTCCGGCTCACTCCGATGACGCATTATGGGGCGTTCAAGGTTTGCAACGAGCTGAACGCTCGCGTTTACTGGCTCGACCACGGCATTTCGAGCGTGGGATTGCGGCCCTGGACGGTCTACGGAGTCGGTCGCGACTTCGGCGTGACGAGCTACGACGCCAGCGTGCTCGCGAGTGAACGACCGCTTGCGGAGTATTTCGACACTGCCGCGAAGGGCGCGAAGAAGCCGAAGAACGTGGCGAACTGGATCATCAACGATCTTCTCAGTGCGCTCACCGCGGCGGAGAAGACGATCTCAAGCTGCCCGATCCGCGCGCATTCGCTCGATGAACTTGTGAACCTCATTGACGCTGGCGTGATCAGCTCAAAGCAGGGCAAGGAAGTTTTCGCGGAGATGTTCGCGAGCGGAAAGGGGGCTGCGCAGATCGTGAAGGACCGCGGGCTGGAGCAGGTGAGTGACACGGGTGCGATCGAGGCGCTGTGCAAACAGGTGATGGATGCGAACCCGAAGGCCGTCGGCGAATACAAGGCGGGCAAACTCGGCAGCATCAATTTCCTCAAGGGCCAAGTGCTCAAGCTCTCGCAGGGCAAGGCGAACCCGCAGGTCGTGAACGATCTCCTCGCGAAGCTGCTCGCGTGAGCTTCCACGCTCTGCGGCGCTGAGGGCCAAAGGCCCGGCGACATGCCAGCCCATGGTAAAGCCCCGAGGCGACGACGAATTACGATCAAAGGGCGGCACAATCGCCATATTCGCCAGATGATGTCGCGCCCCTTCAGGGCTTTGGCTTTTTGCCATGTCGAACCCAGGGCGTTGCCCTGGGCCGGCATGTTCCGCACCGTAGGTGCTTGAATTCGCAGGCGAGTGTCTAAGTGCCCGATGCTTGTGGTCAGCAGCAGCGATTCGGCGAGCGGAACAGGCGCTCGGTCGCGCTGAGGAAAACGTTGCGCCGCGCCTTCGCCGGATCCTTCGCGCATTCGCACGCCTGCGCGGTGCGTTCGCGGTCGATCGCGGCCTCGCCGCTCACTTCCTTCAGCAGCAGCGCGCCGAGGGCGATGGCGCCGAGCGCGTGTCCGGGCGGACGGCCCACGGCGTCGAGCGGCAGCAGCACGGGTGCGGTCTCGGAGAGCTTCGGCTCACGGAGGCCACCGAGGAGCTTCAGCCATTCGCGGATGCTGAGGCCGAGGATCGCGGCGACGAATGCGAGGAAGACGGCAGTCACGGCAGCGTCCATGCGGTTGTTGAAAAGCGCGGTCTCGTTTTTCTTCAGCGCGAGCTTCGCGGCGTCGAGGGCGGCGGCTTCTTTCGCCTCGTCGCGCGCTTTCACGAGTGCGGGCATTTTGGCCGCGGCCTGCTCCGCCCCTTGCTGGAAGCCGATCACGGGACGCTTAGAATCGCTCTCGTGGTGGAAGATTTTTTGCAGCCCGGCGGTCATGGTCACGGTGAGCAGCCAAGCGAGCGGCACGAGCGTGACGAGCGCGATGCGCGGGCGTCCGCGCTGGATGCCCATTTTCAAAAGGATGGTCGTGCCGAGGCAGAGCGCGATGCTCGCGAGGAGCTGGTTGGCAATGCCGAAGATGGGCCAGAGCGCCTTCACGCCGCCGTCGGGATCCTTCACGCCCATGATGAGGAAAAATCCCCAGGCGGCGACGATGAGCGCGCTTGCGATGACGCCCGCGCCGAGGTTCTTCGTGTCGCCGAGGCGCGGTGAGATCCCGCCGAGTGCGTCCTGCAAAAGATAGCGGCCCACGCGGGTGCCGGCGTCGAGCGTGGTGAGGATGAAGAGCGCCTCGAACATGATCGCGAAATGATACCAGACGTCGCTGCCCGCGCCGCCGGTGAAGCGCGCGAAGAGCTTGGCCATTCCCACGGCGAAGGTCGGCGCGCCGCCGGTGCGTCCGAAAAGCGATTCCTCGCCCATCTGTTTTGCGAGCGCGTCCATCTGCGGCTTGGTCACGGCGACGGGCTCGCTCTTCCACGCGGTGCCGGCGGCGACGAGTGCGGTGAAGCCGCTACCATTCACGCGCGCGACGGTGGCCTCGGGGGCGCCGGGGCTGTTGATCGCGAGATATTCGCCGGGCGGCAGCGTGCAGGCGGCGATGATCGCCATGAGCGCGACGAGCGACTCCAGGCACATCGCGCCGTAGCCGACGGAGCGCGCGTGGCTTTCGCGGGCGATGATCTTCGGCGTGATGCCGCTCGCGATGAGCGTGTGAAAGCCGCTGATCGCGCCGCACGCGATGGTGATGAAGCAGAACGGAAACAGTTTTCCCGGCACGACGAAGCCGGTCCCGTCCACAAATTTGCTCAGCGCCGGCATGTGCAGCACGGGCAGCGTGAGCAGCGTGGCGACGGCGAGGCCGATGATCGTGCCGAGCTTCATGAACGTGCTCAGGTAGTCGCGCGGCGCGAGCAGCAGCCACACGGGCAGCACGCTCGCGAGGAAGCCGTAGCCGATGATGCACCACGCGACGCTGATCTCGCTGAGGTGCAGCGCCGCGGACCACGTCGGCGACTCGTGGACGAGCTTGCCGCCCCACACGGCGAGCAACAGCAGCACGACGCCGATGACGGAGACTTCCATTACTTTTCCGACGCGCAAAAATCGCAGGTAGCCGCCCATGAAAAGCGCGATGGGGATCGTCGCGCCGACGGTGAAAATGCTCCACGGGCTCTCGCCCATCGCCTTCACCACGACGAGCGCGAGGACGGCGAGCAGGATGATCATGATCGCCAAAATCGCCGCGAGGCCGATGCGCCCGATGGTCGTCGTCAGCTCATCCTTGAGCATCTGCGCGAGCGAGCGTCCGTCGCGCCGCATCGAGGAGGCGAGGATGATGAAATCCTGCACCGCGCCGCCGAGCACCACGCCGATCAAAATCCACAACGTGCCCGGCAGGTAGCCGAATTGCGCCGCAAGCACCGGACCGACGAGCGGGCCGGGGCCGCTGATCGCCGCGAAGTGATGGCCGAAGACGATCCACTTGTTCGTCTTCACAAAGTCGCGCCCGTCCTCGTGAATCTCGCACGGCGTCGCGCGGCGGTCGTCGAGCATGAGCACTTTTGCGGCGATCCATTTCGAGTAAAAGCGGTAGCCGATCGCGTAGGTGCAGAGCGCGGCGGTGAGCAGGTAGCCGGAGTTCAGCGGCTCGCCGCGCTTGAAGGCGATGGCCGCATACGCGCCCGCGCCGAGGAGCGCGACGATGGACCAGAGGACGAGGGAGAGTGCTTTTTTCACGGTGTGGGGCGGAGGTTATCGGCGAAGGCGGCGCGGGCGGGCGAGCATGTTCTTGGGGAACATCCGATGCCCAACTTTAGGCATCAGGAAATTGAAACGCATGGATTGCTGGCGAACAGCCGCTGCGCGGGGCTCAACGTTTAACGCCTAACTTTTAAGAGCGGCAAGCCGGACATCGGAACGCCGTCGTTGGGTGCCAAAGTTTGGCGTCAGACGTTCGATGTTAGACATCAGAAGTTCGGCCCGCCGCAGGCGTCTCCCTGTCATGTTGAGACGCTTCCCTTCTTGGACAGGCTTCTCATTTCGATGCGCCGCCCTGACACCGCGATTGACGTGCCTGGCATCAATGGTGTGCCTTTCCCGCTCCCAACCCCACACTCCCTCATGCGCAAACTTCTCCTGCCCCTTCTTTTCACCGCACTCATCACTGCACGGCCGGCCCACTCGGTGGCGGCGGACTACAAGCCTGTCGAAAATTGGTATCACCTCCAGGAGGGGCGACCGATGATGGGGAACATGCACGGCGACATCGCGGTGGCGTCGAATGGCGACGTATATGTGAGCACGATGGACCCGAAGGCGGCTCTGCAGGTGTATTCGGCGGATGGAAAATTCATCCGCAATGTGGAGGGTGCGCCGCCGGATTTTCACGGCTTCGTGATTCACAAGGAGGCGGACGGCGAGTTCATCTACGGGCCGCGGCTCGGCGGGCAGAACATCCTGAAGCTGACGCTCGATGGGAAGGAAGTGCTGAACATTCCGGCGAGTGCGATCCCGGATGAGTTCAAAACCAAGACTCCGAAGAACACGAAAAAGAACGCCGCGGGCGAGGTCGTGCCGGCTCCGAATGAGGGCAAGCCGTTTGTGCGGCTGACGGGGATGGATGTCGCGCCGAATGGCGACCTCTTTGTGACGGATGGCTACGCGAGCAGCTACGTGCATCGCTTCGACAAGACGGGGAAATACCTGAAGTCATTCGGCGGAAAGAAGGAGCCGTACAATTTCAGCACGCTGCACAAGATCGCGGTGGACACGCGCTTTTCCCCGGCGCGCATCATCGCGTGCGACCGCGAGAACAAGCGCGTCGTCCACATGTCGCTCGACGGGGAATTCCTCGGCGTGATCGCGAAGGACTTGCTGAATCCCGCCGCGGTCGCGGTGCAGGGCGACTTCGCGCTCATCGGCGAAATCAAGGGGCGCGTAACCACTCTCGACAAGGAGGGAAAGGTCGCCGCGCAGTTCGGAGCGAATGACCACGCAGACGAGACGGGCACGGCCAAGACCGAGCCGGACAAGTGGCGCACGGGCGTCGTCACCGCGCCGCACGGCGTGGCATTCGACGCGAAGGGGAATGTGTACGTGGCGGAGTACAACATATACGGGCGCGTGCATCGGTTTAACCGCGAGTAGCGGCGCGCATTTCCACTCGCAAAAGAACTCGCACGCACGGCAGGCGCAGCGGTATGCAGCGGGCATGAGGATGCCGGTCATTTTGATTTGCTGCGCACTGCTTGCCGGGTGCTCGAAGCGCGCTGCCACGGAGCCCGAGTCGGCGAAGGAAATCGTGAAGGCAACGCCGACGCCCACGCCGGAGCCGACGCCGATGCCCGTGCCGAAAACGCCAGCGGCTATTTTGGAATCGCTGATCGAAGACGCCACGCGCGGAGACGCTTCAGCGCAGGCAAAACTCGGCGCGCTGTACTCGGATGGCACGGGCGGTGCGGCAAAGGACGAGGCCAAGGCCATCGAGTGGCTGCGGAAGGCCGCGGCACAGGACGATGCCTCGGCGCAGGCAAGGCTCGGCGCGATGTTTGCCGAGGGAAAATGCGCGCCGAAGAACGAGGCCGAGGCCGTCGCGTGGATCGGGAAGGCCGCCGCGGCCGGGAGCGCTGCGGCGCAGTCGAAGCTCGGTGTGATGTATGCCGAGGGTGTGCTCGTTCCGAGGGAGCAGGAAAAGGCTGCGGACCTCATCGGAAAAGCCGCGGCGCAGGGGCACGCCGTCGCGCAGTTCAATCTCGCGGTGCTGCTCGCCACCGGCAACGGCATGGCGAAGGACGACACGAAGGCCGTCGAGTGGTATCAGAAATCCGCCGCGCAGGGCTACGCTCCGGCGGAGGCAAATCTCGGCGGAATGTATGCCGAGGGCCTCGGCGTGGCGAAGGACGAGACGAAGGCCGTCGAGTGGTTCCAGATGGCTGCGGCGCAGGGGCACGCCGTCGCGCAGTTCAATCTCGCCATCCGCCATGCGGGCGGCATCGGCACGCCGAAGGACGTGGCGAAGGCCGCGGAGTGGCTGCAAAAATCCGCGCTCCAAGGCTACCCCGCGGCGCAGTTCAATCTCGGCGTGATGTATGCCAATGGCATCGGCGGCCCGAAGGATGAGGTGCGTGCATTCGTCTGGTACACCCTCGCGGCGCGGCAGAACGATCCCGAGGCGATCGCGGAAAGGAACGCGATCGAGGAGCTGATGAGCGCCGCGCAAAAGGAAGAGGCGCAAAAAATACTGGGGGAACTGCTCGGAAAAATGCCGGGGAAGTAGCGCCGCTTGGAAGTCGGCTGCGGACAGCGTAGTGACTTACCACAGTTAGCCGTTTCCGGTCTCATTGTCTTTGAGTGCTTGCCGTAGTCTATTTTTCCGGCGGCTAAGCATGAAAGCAAGGATCAGGAAGGCGCTGAAGTCGATTAGCGGAGGCAACCAGAACCAATGCCAAAGTCCTTCGATTGGAGCCGCAAGGATGGCTAACGCGCCCGAGACGCCGCCAATGAATGGGATGACTGAGATGGAGACATTCCGCTTTGCAACGCTGATAATGCAGCAAACGTGTCCGCAGGTACAGAACACGCAAGTAAGAACCCATGGAATGGCGAGGCACCAGCGGATGATAATCCATGCAAACATCATGGGGAAAGTTCTTGTTTACCCAGGGCGCGGGGAGGCGGCTTGGAGCTTGGAACTAAGCCACGGAGACGAAGGATATGTAGTAGGGCGCATGGTAATGTTCAAATCAGAGTCGCCGGTGTTGCAAAAATAGGAATCATGGTCGGCGGAGTCGGTTCACCATGATGCGAATCCCATAAGTGAAAGCCGCGAGGCCGCATCCACCATAGTGATCTGCCACAGGAACATATGTTCGGAGTCGGACCATCCATGACATACTGACCGTTGACTCCTTCATTCCGCAAACGGAGCCAATCATGATCCCGGTAAATTCCGTGCGTGACATTTGCGGCGCTGCCGAGCAGCAGGGGCAACGGAAAGTTGAGCAGCAGGCAGGTGGACCACGCGACTGTCGCAAGGATCACATACGAGCCCTGCATCAGGGAATAGCAATCGGCGTAGTGGCGGAACTCGAACGAAGAGCCTGGAACGCCGATCAGAAAGCATGCAATGCGGCTCACCACGCCGACGAGGAGGATGGCCCAAGTGACGTAGTGCAGCCCGTTTCTCATGCCCACAGCGTAGCTCCCTCCCTGTGGATGCAAAGCACGTATCGGCTGAGGTGCGTTTCCATACTTGCACTCCGGGCCTAAGCCAGCACGCTGCGTGCGTTTCTTTACCCTCACATGAAAACCCCGCTCATCCTCTCCTCGATTTTCACGCTCGCAGCCATCGGCATCGCCGCCGAGCCGGCGAAAAATGTGCCTGCGATTTCCACCGCGCCGCCGCCGCTCACGGGCGAGTGGAGCAAGAAGCAGCTCACGACGCATTTCTGGGCCGAGGGCGCTTGCGTGGGCGATGTGAACAAGGACGGGAAGATGGACATCCTCAGCGGGCCATTCTGGTACGAGGGGCCGGACTTCACGAAGCGGCACACGATTTACGAGATGCCGAAATCCTTCGTCGCGAAGACGGCGGCGGGAACGGAGGAGACGATCCCCGGCTTTGAGGGATTTCTCGGCACGAAGAACACGTACTCGAACAACTTCATCAGCTACGCGTACGATGTGAACGGCGACGGCTGGGCGGACTACGTGGTCATCGGTTTTCCCGGCGCGGAGACGTTCTGGTTTGAGAATCCGAAGGGCAAGGACGAGCCGTGGCAGCGGCACACGATCCTCGCCTCGACGGACAATGAGTCGCCGATGTTTGTGGACATCACGGGCGACGGAAAACCCGAGTTGCTCTGCATGAGCGGCGGCTTCATCGGCTATGCCGAAGCCGACTGGAGCAAGCCCGAGGAGACGTGGAAATTTCACGCCGTCTCGCCGAAAGGCGCGTATGCAAAATTCACGCACGGCATCGGCTACGGCGTGAAATTTCCACGTCTTCTCGGGCTTGCTCCAGTCGGCTTCGGCATAGCCGATGAAGCCGCCGTTCATGCAGAGCAACTCGGGTTTTCCGTCGCCCGTGATGTCCACAAA
>JANXZI010000112.1 GCA_025355595.1 Spartobacteria bacterium | reverse complement strand
TCATCGCGCTTGCCGCCGTGGGCGTGATCATCGCCCTCGCCGTCGCGATCCCCTCGGCAGCGCCGTTCATCTACAGTCTGTTTTAGTGCTGCACGAACGCTACGGCTTCGTCCCGCGCTTTTTCTGGAAGTACTCGGGATACTTGCTGCGAAGCTGGTTCTCGATACGCTTCACGTCCGCCGTGTTTCCGAGCTTTGCGTGGAGTTCCATCGCGCGATCCATCGCGCGCGGGCTCACTTCCTCGTCTCCTTCATTCGTCACCGGGATCGCCTCGTAGATTTGCAGCGCCTTCTTCGTGTCGCCGCGCCCGGCTTCCACGTCGCCGGCACGCAGGCGCAGCTCGCCGTTGTAACGGCCCTCGGTCGCGAGGTTCAGCCCGTCCTTCACCGTCTTCTCCGCGCCGTTCCAGTCCTTCATCAGCACCTGCGTGTCCGCCTTTTCGATCATGCCTGCGACGCGCGGCACGGCGTCCTTCACCGAGGAGAGGTAGTTGTCGAAGCTGTCCACGGCGTCCTTGTATTTCCCGAGCTTCGCGCGGCTGCGTGCGAGCAGCAGGTAGTCGTCGCCGACCGCCTCCTTACGCAGCACGAGTTCGGGCAGGAATTTTTCCGCCCGCGCGTAGTCGCCGCGGTCGTAGGATTTCTGGCCGAGCCAGCGGATCACGTCGCTCGGGGTCGCCGCCTTGCCGCCGTTCTTTTTGTAAAACTCGATCTCCTTTTCCGTCGCGTCCACGTCCTCGAGATTGTAAAGGCACGCCATGAGCGCGAGCGAGCTGCGCTCGAAGAACTGCTCCTTGTCGAGCTTGCGCGCCTCGTCGAGGTGGGGCGCGGCCTTCTTGTAATTCTTCTTCTCGAACTCCGTGCGCCCGATCCAGTAGTTCGCTTTCGGCCGCGCGGCCGTCTGCGGAAAATCCTTCAGCAACACCTCAAACGTCTCCGCCATGTGCGCTTGGTCGCCGAGCTGCCCGTAGATCAGCGCGAGGTTCTCCAGGGCAAACTCGTGCTCCTTCGCCTTCGGATGTTGCGACACCAGCTCCGCAAAATCCTTTTGTGCCGCCGAGTACTGCCGGAGCTGCATCTGCGCCGAGCCGCGCTGCGCGAGCGCCGATGGCACCTTCGTGTGCCTGGAAAAATCGCGCAGGAATCCGGTGAACGTCTCGATTGCCTTGTCGTGATGCCCGAGCTGCATCCAGCACCAGCCGAGCTTGAAGGTCGCCTCGCCCTTGTAGTTTTCGGGCAGCGCCTTCGTCTTCGCGACGACGATCTGGTAAATGGGCGCGGCGTGCTCGAAGTCGCCCGCCTTGAACAGCGCCTCCGCCTTCATCAGCGAGACGCGGTCCACCTGCGGCGCGACCGGGTTGTCGGTGAGGAATGCGTTCACCTCGTTCAGCAGCCGCGTGTCGCCGGCGTCGTAGAGCATCACGAGGCGCGCGGAGCCGGCCTCGCGCGCCTGCGGTGTCGCGGGAAATTCGTGCGCGATCTGCGCGTAGGTCGCCAACGCATCGTCGCGCAGCGCCAATTCGCGCTGCGCATCCGCCACCGTCACGAGGACGTTGAGCTTGCTCTCCATCTTCAGGCCGCCGCCCGCGCCGACGTTCTTGTAGCGCGCAATCACGCCCTTGTAGTCTTTTTTGTCGTAGAGCATGCGGAAGCCCGCGACGGCGATCATGTCTTTCCACGAGGCAATGTCAGGCAGTGCGAGCGCCGCGTCGAAAGTCTTCGTCGCCTCGTCGGGGCGCCCGAGTTCCACCTGCAAAAGTCCCGCGCGGGCGAGCGACTCGGCCTTGATCTGCCCGCTCGTCGTCTCCGACGCGAGCGGCAGCAGCCACTTCAGCGCGTCCTCGCGCAGACCGGCGTCGGCATACATTCGCCCCGCCGAGAGACGGCTCGCGTCGCGAAACGGATTGTCCGCCACGACCTTCGCGAGATCCTCGTATTGCTGCCGCGCCTCGGCCTTTTGCGAAGTCGCCTCCATGCAGCGCCCGACAAAAAAGCGTGAGGAGTAGATCAGCACCGGCTGCGTGAGGCGCACCGACGCGCGGCGGTAGGACTGGAGCGCCTCGCGGTAATTTTTCTCCTCGTACTGCATCGAGCCGAGCCGGTATGCCGCGTAGCCGAGGAATTCGCCTCCGGTGAAATTTGAGAGCAGCGCCTCGTAGTTGGCCTTCGCGTTGTTCATCGCGCCGGTCAGCCGGTAGCATTCGCCGAGGCGGTAGTACACGGCCTGCCGATCCAGCGCCGGGGCCCTCTGGAACTGATCGAGATACCGCTCGTACTCGGCCGCCGCGTCGCGATACATTTTCTTCGAGTAAAAACCGTCCGCGTACTGGAGCTGCACTTGGTCGGCTGTCGTCGGCGCACTGCGGCCGACGACGATGTCGCCGGGTTCCGGGAGTTCCGCGGCGGACTGGCGCGGCGTCTCCGTCATCGCCTTCGGCGGGCGCGGCGTGGCCACCGGCGGGAGATGGGGCACAGCGGGCTGCTCCGGAACAGCGATCGGCGTCGGTTTCCGCACGGGCACCGCCTTCGGGATTTCCGACTCGGCCGGCTCGGGCTGCGGCGCTCCGGGCCGGAACGGCTTTAGCGGGATCGCCTTCGGCGGCTCCTCCGCTGCCGGGGTGCCGGGGCGGAATGGCTTGAGCACTTCGTTCTGCGCAGGGGACGAGGCCGCGAGCGCAGCCAGCATCGCCACGGGCAGCGCAAATGGGACGCGACGCCTCATGGCTCTGAAGGGGACTTCGGATTGTTCACCGGCAGCGCGACGTTCCAGATTCCCGCTCCATTGCAGACCCCGAGGACACGCGCGACGTACTTGTAGGGCACATTCTCATCGCCGCGCAGGATGATCGCATAGTCCGGATTCAGCTCCGCGAGCGTCTTCATCTTCGTGGCGAGTTCCTCGAATGTGATCGGCTTCGTGTTCATCACCATCGTCCCATCCTCCTTGAGATTCAGCACAGTCTGGTTCACGTCGAGCGTGGGCTCCTTCGCATTCTCCGCCGTGGGCACCTTCACCGAGAGCTCACTCTCCTTGCGCGCAAAATTCCATGTGAGGATGAAAAAACACAGCAGCACGAGCAGAACATCCACCATCGGGGCGATCTGAAATCCCATCACCAGCGGCTCTGCGCGCCTCTTAAGTTTCATGGATGCGCGGGTCGGTTAAAACTCCTCGTCCAGCGCCGCGCGCGACGGCTCGCGCTTCTTGTAGTTCAGCGCGATGAGCCCGACGACATGCGACCCGGCCACTTCGAGATCCGAGATGAGTCGCTGCACCTTGTTGCGAAACAGCGCGTAAAAAACGAACGCCACGACACCGACGACGAGCCCTGCACCCGTGGCCACGAGCGCTTCCGAGACACCGCTCGCCAGCGCC
>JANXZI010000025.1 GCA_025355595.1 Spartobacteria bacterium | reverse complement strand
TGGCGGTAGCGCTTGCGGAATTTCACGAGCGTGCCGTTTTGAATTCCGTCGATGAACTCGTTGGTGAACTTCTCGCTCGTGACGTAGGCGACCTTTGCGCCCTTGCGGTTCGCCAGCACATGCTGGCCGATGGCGTGCATGAGGTGCGTCTTGCCGAGTCCGACACCGCCGTAGAAAAAAAGCGGGTTGTAAACTTTCCCCGGCGTCTTCCCGACGGCGACACACGCTGCGTGTGCAAATTCGTTGTTCTTGCCGACGACGAAATTCTCGAAGTTGTTGCGCGGGTTCATCCCGTTCGCCACGGCCTTTTCGTCGGCCTCCTCCACGGTGATCGCGGCGCGCACGGTCACCCGGCGCACCTCGGGCTCGGGCACGGCGGCGGCGCCATCGCACACGAAGCGCACTTCGAGCGCGCCCTTCACCACGAGCAAAATCGCGGCGCGCAGCGAGCCGATGTAGTTGTCCTCGATCCAAAAGCGATAGATGTCGTTCGGAACCTTCAGCGTGAGGTGCTGGCCGGTGATTTCGACAGGCTCCACGGCCTTGAACCAGCGGTCGAAAACATCGCCCGAAACCTCCGAGCGGAGAGCGGCTGAGATTTTGTCCCACATGGACGTGAGAAGGGTGAGATCGGGCTTTTTATCCACAGGCAGTCAGAGAGGCGAATTTTTAGAGAATCGCTGCGATTGGCAGCACGAATGCCGCCAAATGCGACGTGTCCGACGCACTTCCGCGTTCCACGGAAATCCTGTGGCGATCGGTTTTTGCAACCGCAAGTCGCTTTGCGGAAGCGGTTTCAAAATGCGTCCGTCGTGGAACGCAGATGTTTACTTTCTCCCAGCACAAAATCCCTGCGAACTTCGGTGACGAAGCCGATACGGACTGCTTTGAATTTGGAATGCGGGAGTTACTCACAACTTGTTCACACCGTGCCAGGTTTTGCCCGCAGGTGCGGTCGGAGTCTGAAAACCATGCTCTCCGCTGCCAAGATTTTTCGTCGAAAAGGCCAAACATTTTTCCGCAAAAAAGTCTTGCCGTCTTTACGAGCCTGAAATTCGCAGGGGAGCGGCGGGACTGTCACGCAAAAGTGACGCATTCATGCGGGTTTCAAGGCGATCACAATGTGCTGAAATTTCAGCATGACTCTGGAAGCTAGGATTCATGCGAGTTTCAGGGCCGCGCATTTTTCTCCGCGGTGTCCGCGATCCGGTTTGCCGGGGTACGGAAGCACACCGCCACCGCGAAGGTGACAACGGTTCCGAAGAGGATGCGCCACGGAAATTCGATCACCGGCAGGCCTGCCGGTTTCCACAGCGGATGGCCCGTGAAGAGCGTCCACACGTCGTTGTGCAGCCCGCTGAGCAGCAGGACCACGGCGAATCCCGCGAGCATCGCGATGCGGTTGCCGCGATCATTTCCGCGCCCGCGCGTGAACAGGCCGACCATGAAAATCCCGAGCAGCGAGCCGTACGTGTAGCCGAAAATTCCGAGGATGATCGGGATGATGCGCAGCTTCGGATTGATCGCCGAGACCCACGCCGTCGCCAGTGCCACTCCGACAAAGAGCACGGCGAAAATGATCGTGCCGATGCGGAGGCTGCGCACGCGCCCGGCGTCCGTCGCGGGCTCGCCAAACCAGCGGAAATGGAAGTCGCGCGTGTAGCTTGTCGCGAGCGCATTCAGCGCGGTGCTGAGCGAGCCCATCGTCGTCGCGAGCACGCCCGCGAGCACGAGCCCGCGCAGTCCGCCGGGCATCACGGTGAGGATGAAATGCGGATAGGCCTTGTTTGCGACCACCTCGTGCGTGACGGGATTGCGCGGCAGCAGTGCATCGGGATTTTGCTCGAAGTACACGGCGAGCAGGATGCCGATGCCGAGCACGGCGAACTGGATCGGGATGTCCACGAGCCCGCTCATGATGGTCGCGAATGCGCTCTGGCGTTTGTTTTTTGCAGTGAGCATCCGCTGCACCATGTCCTGATCGGTGCCGTGCGTGGCGAGCGTCACAAAGGTCGAGCCGAGGAACGCGGCCCACAGCGTGTATTCCTGTTCCAGCACGCCTTTCACATTTGCCCAGAAGCCCGCGCCCGGCGTGATTCCGGTGTCGAAAACTTTCGCGCCGAGCAGGTGCGGCTTCGCGCTTTCCCAGCCGCCAGTGTGCGTGATCAGGAAAACGAGCGAAAATCCGAGCGCGCTCACGAGCACGATGATCTGGATCACGTCCGTCCAGATCACCGCGCGGATGCCGCCGATGGTCGTGTAGAGCGCGGTGGCGAAAATGATGAACACGAGTGCCGCGCCGTACATCCAGAATTCCTGCTGCGGAGTCGCCGCCGCGCCGGGGTGCGCGAGATTCCACATCATCACGAGCAGCACCGTGGGCACCCACAGCCGCGTGCCGCTCGCGAGCAGGCGCGTGACGAGGAAGACCGCCGACGCCGCGTGCCGCGTGGGAGGGCCGAAGCGCGTGCCGAGGAATTCGTAAATGCTCACCACATTGTGCCGGTAAAATGCCGGGATGAACACCGCGCTCACGACGATGCGCGCCAGCAGGTAGCCGATGATGAGCTGGATGTAGGTGTAGTTCCTGAGAGCGAAACCTTCACCCGGCGCGCCGAAAAATGTGCCCGCGGAAATCTCCGACGCGAGGATGCTCGCGAGCACCGCCCACCACGCGATCTGCCGCCCGCCGAGTGCGAAACCCTCGACGGATTTTTCCCCGCGGCTCATCCGCAGCCCGATGCCGAGGACGACCGCGAAGTATGCAACGATCACAGCGGCGTCGAGGAGGAGGGCGGTGGTCATAGGGTGGAAAATGGGCGGCAGTGCGGAGTGCTCAGTGCTCAGATTTTTCACGCGCGACTGAGAACCGAGCACTGAGCACTGAGCACTCTGCCTTACGCCCGCGCGGGATCGACGACTGCGGCGGCGATCACCCTTTGCAGCACCTTCGAGTTGCGACCGCTCGCGTCGTATTTTTTCCGGCGCTCGGGGGGAAGTTCGTCGGGCGAGACCTCGGTGTAGCCGCCCTTTTGCTGGAAGTAATTGAACGCCTGCGTCGAGAGCGCGAAGATGTGTTTCATGCCGCGTTGGGCAGCGAGCTGCTCGGCGAAGGCCATGAGCTTGCGGCCAAAGCCCTGGCCTTCGTGGCTCTTCGCGACGTAGAGGCACGCGAGTTCGGATTTGTGCGCCTCGGGGTAGTCGTGCAGTGCGACGCACGCGACGAGCTGGCGATCGATCTCCAGCACCCAGTAGTCGTCGAGCTGCGAGATGAGATCGGCGCGCGTGCGCTTCACAAGTTCGGCGTGCTCGACGGATGAGCGGATGAGGATGAGCAGCGCGCGCAGGTCTTTTTTGAAGACGCGCCGGATCTGCTGGTAGTCGTTGCTGTAAATCATCGTGCCCACGCCCTCGGGGCTGAACACCTCGGCGAGCAGCGCCTCGTCCACGTTGCCGTTCAGCAGATGGACGCGCGCGATGCCGTTGCGGCAGGCGCGTGCGCCGTGTTCGAGTTTGGAAAGTGAGATCACATCCACCTGCCCGCGGCGTTTCTTCACGAGGTCCTCCGCCTCGGCGATGCTGAGCTGGCGGACGAGTTCGCCATTCGCCACGACGGCATCACGCGCGCCGAGGTAGATGATCTTCATGGCCTGGAGCGCCTCCGCGATTTCCACCGCGATGGCGTCGCTGTTCACGCGGAAGGTGCGCCCTTCGCCGTCGAATCCGATCGGCGGCACGACGGGAATCACGCCCTCGTTCAGCAAAAGCTGGAGGAGCTTCGAGTCCACGCGCTCGACTTTTCCCGTGTGCAGAAAATCCACCCCGCCGAGGATGCCGGCGGGATGGGCGATGACGACGTTCGCATACGCCGCACGCAGATCCACGCTCGTGAGACCCTGCATGATTTCGTTCATCAGCGTCGTCGCCGCGTCGAGCGAGACCTGGAGCGTCGCCTCGTCGGTGATGCCCGTGCCGTCGCTGTTGCTCAGTTTCACGCCGCGCGCGGTCGCGAGCTTGTCGATCTGGAATGCCGCGCCATGCACGAGGATGACCTTCACGCTCAGCGAACGCAGCACCGCGAGATCGAGCAGGATGTTCCCGAAATTCGGCGACGCCGCGATCTCGCCGTCCACCGCGATCACGAAGATTTTTTCGCGGAAGCGCGGGACGTAGGTGAGGATGCCGCGAAGGTCGGAGACTTTCATGGAGTGTCGCGCGGTTTGTGCGGCATGGGTGCGCGCGTGTGAAGTCAGAAGATGAATTGGAAAGCTGCGGGTGCCAGCGCACTCGCCCCCACGCTTGCCATCGCACACCCCGTCATGCCTCCCTCCGCGCGTGACCGAAACGAAATGGTGGCGCGAGTACGCCGAACTTCTGATCCTCCTCTTCATCCACGGGATGGCGATGGGCATGTGGTTCGTCCCGCTCGGCTCCGTGCTCGATGGGAATGGCTACACCGACGTCCACATCCTCGGCGTCGCGGTGAGCGTGAAGGCGCTCGCCTTTGCCACCGGGGGGATCTCGGCATTCATCTCGCCGCTCATTTTTGGCGCGATCGCGGATCAACGCATGGCGCCGGTGAAGCTCCTGCGCTGGCTCGCGCTCGCCACGGGGTGCGCGATGTGCGCCGCGACCACCGCGATCAAATTCCACGCGCCCCCGCTCGCCGTGCTCGGGCTCATCCTGCTCCACGCAATTTTCTCCACGCCCACGTGGAGCATCTCGACGACCATCGTCTTCTCGCGGCTCGGCGATGCGCGGCGGCAATTCGGCCCCATCCGCGCGATGGCCACCGTGGGCTGGGTGCTTGGCTGCATCATCGTCTCGCTGCTGAATGCCGATACTTCCGCGCTCGCCGGCTACTGCGGCACCGTCGCGTGGGTGCTCTTGCTGGCGTTCTCTTTCACCCTCCCGACCGTCGCGCCCGCCGCGCCCACCGAGCATCTCACGTGGAAGCAGCGCCTCGGCCTCGACGCCCTTTCCCTGCTGAAGAATCGCGACCACCGCATCGTCTTCATCGCCGCCGCGCTCTACAATATCCCGCTCGCCGCCTACTATCCCTACTCGCCCACGCACCTCGCGCAACTCGGCCTCACGCACACCACCGCGTGGATGACCCTCGGCCAGGTCACCGAAGTCATCGCCATGTTCAGCCTTGCCGGAATGCTCGCGCGCTGGCGGCTGAAATACGTCTTCCTCACCGGCATCGGCTTCGGCGTGCTGCGCTACGCGCTGTGCGCCATCGACGGGAAATGGTGGCTGCTCACCGGCATCACCATGCACGGATTCGCCTTCGCGCTCTTTTTCATCACCGTGCAGATCTACCTCGAACAGCGCATCGAGGCCCGCTGGCGCGCGCGCGCCCAGGCACTCTTCATCCTCATGTATTCCGGCTTCGGGAATACGCTCGGCTACCTCGGTGTCGGCTGGTGGTTCTCCGAGAGCACGACGGGAAAAGTGACGCACTGGTCGCAATTCTGGGGCGGCCTCGCGGTGTCGGTCGCGTGCGTGTTCATCGTTTTCGCCGTCGCGTATAAAGGCCGCGGCTCGGTAGAAAAAATCACGGCAGCGTGAAGCCGACGAAAGGCCTCGCGCTTGCGAGAACCATGCGGGCGCTTTCCTTTTGGAGCGGAACTGGTAATTTCCGCAGCATGAG
>JANXZI010000022.1 GCA_025355595.1 Spartobacteria bacterium | reverse complement strand
GTGCTGCGTGCCCTTCTTGAGCAGCGCGTTGTATTTCTTGTAGCCGCCCTTGTATTCCTTCACCCAGTCCTTCGCGAACTTGCCGGACTGGATGTTCTTGAGCGCGACTTTCATCCGCGCCTTCACGGACTTATCGATGATCTGCGGGCCGACGAGCACGTCGCCCCATTTCGCCGTCTCGGAAATCGAGAAGCGCATGCCGGCGATGCCGGATTCGTTCATGAGGTCCACGATGAGCTTCAGCTCGTGGAGGCACTCGAAGTAGGCCATCTCGGGCGAGTAACCGGCCTCGGTGAGCACCTCGAAGCCCGCCTGCACCAGCGCGCTCGCGCCGCCGCAGAGGACGGTCTGTTCGCCGAAGAGATCGGTCTCGGTCTCTTCCTTGAAGTCCGTCTCGATGACGCCGCCGCGCGTGCCGCCGATGCCCTTCGCCCACGCGAGCGCGACCTTCTTGGCCTGCTTGCTCGGGTTTTGGTAAACGGCGATGAGCGCCGGGACGCCTTTGCCCTCGGTGAACTGCCGGCGGACGATGTGGCCGGGGCCTTTCGGCGCGACCATGATCACGTCCACGTCCTTCGGCGGGACGACGGTCTTGAAATGGATGGAGAAGCCGTGACTGAAGAGGAGCGTCTTGCCCTTCGAGAGATTCGGGCGGATGTCCTTCTCGAATGCCGCCGCCTGCTTCGTGTCGGGCAGGCCGACGAAGATGACGTCCGCGCGCTTCACGGCCTCGCCGGTCTCGAAGACCTCGAAGCCCTTTTCCTTCGCGACCGCGATGCTCTTGCTGCCGGGATACAGGCCGATGATGACCTTCACGCCGCTGTCCTTGAGATTGAGCGCATGCGCGTGCCCCTGCGAGCCGAAGCCGAGGACGGCGCAAGTTTTGCCTTTGAGCACGCCGAGGTCGGCGTCTTTGTCAGTGTAGATTTTAGCCATGAGTAATGTGTGTGGTGGTTGGTAGATTCTTTAGGGTGGGCCGTCTTGGAAAGTGGCGGTCTTAATCCTAATCTCATTCTTATACCGACTGGCCGAATGGCCGGGAGCCGCAGGACTGGAAATTCGGGGGAAGGAGGAGAATAAGAACAAGATTAGGAATAAGAATGAGAGGGGATCAGTCGCCCTTGCGCGGCAGCACAATCTTCCCCGTCCGCGTCAGCGCCGCGATGCCGAAGGGCTCCATGAGCGAGATGAACTTCGTGATCTTGCTCTCATTCCCCGTGACTTCGATGGTGAAATTCTTCGCCTGCACGTCCACGATCTTCGCGCGGAAGATGTCGCACACCTGCATGATTTCCGCCCGCGTCTCCGGCGCGATGTTCACGCGCATGAGCACGAGTTCGCGGTCCACGGACTCGCCGTCGCGGAAGTCCTGCACCTCGATGACATCAATGAGCTTCGCGAGCAATTTGCTCACCTGTTCGAGCGTCGCATCGTTGCCGCGCACGACGATGGTCATGCGCGAAGTGGCGGGATCGAGCGTCGGGCCGACGTTGAGCGAATCAATGTTGAACCCGCGCCCGCTGAACATGCCGGCAATGCGGGTGAGCACACCGAATTTGTTTTCAACAAGGACTGACAGCGTATGGCGCATGGAAAAAGGGCGGCGAAACTGCCGGGCCATCCCCGATGCGTCAAACGGAAAATCCCGAGGCGCAAATGCTGGCGCGAAATCGAGATGGCCTAGATTTATTTCTTCCTCCGTGAAAATCGCGCCTGCAATAACGCCGGACGGATCACTGCCGTGGATGCGATTTGCAATTGCGTCGCTCCGGTTGAGCCGGAACCAACGGCAACGTCATCGTGGACTGCACGAGGCATTTTTGCAGAAGGCGTTCGGCGGTTGTTTGAAACCACTCTGTGTTGTGGTGATGGAATCGGTCATCCACAGAATACAGAGTTTTGAGAACTACTACGATATTACTAAATCATTCAGATTTAGTAGTTGAAAGGCACGGCGGCGCGAGTTACTAATTCTGAAAGAATTAGTATTTAATTGGTAATTCACCATGCGCGTTCCACAAACACCACCACCACCGTTTCAAAACATCTTCGCTCAGAAAGAAGGAGCCGAACGTTTCGCAAAAATCTGGACGGCGATCCTGACGATGCCGCCTTCGGCGAAGAAATACTATCACTGGGACGAGCTTCGCTTCCGCACTCCGCCTGACGGGCTGACCCACAAAGAATGGTGGACCGGCCTGAAATTTGAACGCATGGGGGCAAGTCGCAACCTGCCGTTACACGACAAGGCCGGGAAGAACTTCGCTTTCACAATTCCAGACCTCGTGACGGAGCTGCTTCACCAAATCGATCGGGATGGCGGCACCCTCATCCAGATTCCCGAGCCGGTCACGAACCCAGCCGAACGGGACCGCTACCTGATACGCTCGCTGATGGAGGAGGCGATCACTTCGAGCCAGCTCGAAGGTGCCGTGACGACTCGCGAGGTCGCCAAGAAAATGCTGGCTGACGGCCGAGCGCCGCGTGACCGCAGCGAACGGATGATTTTGAACAACTTCATGACCATGCGGCGCATCATTGAAGTGAAGGACGAGCCGCTGACGCCCGAACTCGTGCTCGATATTCACCGCCGTGTTTCCGAACACGCGCTCGACACTCCTGATGCGGCGGGGCGACTGCGCCGTGCCGATGAGCCGGTGGATGTTTCGGACAACTACGGAGTCGTTTTTCACGTCCCGCCTGCCGCCGATGAATTGCCAAAACGGCTCGCCGCGATGTGCGATTTTGCGAGCGGCAAGACGCCGGATTATTTCATTCACCCGGTGGTGCGTGCCGTCATCCTGCACTTCTGGCTGGCTTACGATCATCCGTTTGTGGACGGGAACGGGCGCACCGCCCGCGCGTTGTTTTACTGGCAGATGCTTCACGGGGGTTACTGGCTGTTCGAGTTCGTCTCGATTTCGCAAATCATCAAGAAGTCGCCAATCGCATACGGCACCGCTTTCCTGCACACTGAAACCGACGGCAACGACCTGACTTACTTCCTGATCCATCAGGCAGACGTTGTTCGCAAGGCGCTCCTCGAATTGCACGCATACGTCGCGCGGAAGTCGGAAGAGATGCGCACGGGGATGACTGTTCTCAATGCGGTGCCCGAATTGAACCACCGCCAGTTCGCACTGCTCACCCATGCCCTGCGTCACCCCGGTGCGCTCTATGACATCGCGGGCCATGCGATGCGCCAGGGTGTCGTGTATCAGACGGCTCGCGCAGATTTGCTAAGCCTCGCAGCCATGCAGTTTTTGGATCAGCGCAAGCGCGGCAGGAGCTTTGTGTTTAGTTCACCCGCTGATTTGGAGCGGCGACTTCGGAAGACGG
This sequence comes from Spartobacteria bacterium, assembly GCA_025355595.1. Lineage (GTDB taxonomy): Bacteria > Verrucomicrobiota > Verrucomicrobiia > Chthoniobacterales > Chthoniobacteraceae > SXWH01. The sequence goes on along the minus strand of JANXZI010000022.1, from coordinate 7,190 downwards.
GGCGTTAAAAATCGCCGCAGTTCGAACGGCTTGCCCGCGCGCCAGCGTGAGGCTACCAGCGTCGGCATGGATTTGCTGCACGCTCTCCGGACGCATTTTGGGCACGACACTTTCCGCGAGGGGCAGGAGGATGTGATCCGCGCGCTGCTCGATGGGGAATCGGCGCTGGCGCTGTTTCCGACGGGGGCTGGGAAGTCGCTTTGCTACCAGTTGCCGGCGGTGTTGCTGGAGGGGACGACACTCGTGATTTCGCCGCTCATCGCGTTGATGAAGGATCAGGTGGATGCGCTGCGGGCGCGGGGGATTGCGGCGGCGCGGCTGGATTCCAGCCTCACGGCGGAGGAGACGCAGCGCGTGTATGCGGACTTGCGCGAGGGGAAGCTGAAGCTGCTCTACGTCGCGCCGGAGCGTCTGTCGGGCGAGGCGTTCATCGAGCGGCTGCGGCGGGTGAAAATCTCGCTGCTCGCGATTGATGAGGCGCACTGCATTTCGGAGTGGGGGCACAATTTCCGCCCCGACTATCTGCGGCTCGCGCGCGTGGCGGAGGAGCTGTCGCTGCGGCCCGTGCTCGCGCTCACGGCGACGGCGACGCCGGATGTGGCGCGCGACATTTGCAAGGCGTTCGGCATCGCGGGCGAGCGGCATGTGCAGACTTCGTTCCGACGGAAAAATCTGCACCTGCGCCTAACGCCGTGCGCGGCAAATCAAAAGCTGACGGTGCTGGCGAAGCGTCTCGCGCACGCGAAGGTGCGGCCTGCGGTCGTGTATGTGACTTTTCAAAAAACGGCCGAGGACGTGGCGGCGCATCTCGCGAAATCGGGGCTCGCGGCGCGCGCGTATCATGCGGGGATGACGTCGGAGGATCGCGACGCGGTGCAGGACGCGTTCATGCGCGGCGAGTGCGCGGTCATCGTGGCGACGATCGCATTCGGCATGGGGATTGATAAGGCGGACATCCGCAGCGTGATTCATTTCAACCTGCCGAAGACGCTCGAAAACTATCAGCAGGAAATCGGACGCGCGGGCCGCGACGGGCAGTCTTCGCTGTGCGAACTGCTCGCGTGCGCGGACGACGCGGTGCCGCTGGAAAATTTCACGCTCGGCGACACGCCGGAGCCGCGCGCAGTCGAGGCGCTCGTGCGGCGGATGCTCGGCGCGGGAGAGGAGTTCGACGTGAGCCGCTACGACCTGAGCCAGGAGACGGACATCCGCCCGCTTGTCGTCGAGACGGTCATCACGTATCTGGAACTCGACGGCCTGCTGCGTCCGACACGCGCGTTTTACGAGAGCACGCAGGTGCAGTTTTTGAAAAACGAGAGCGCAGTGATCAGCGGTCACACGGAGGATCGGCAGCGCTTCCTCGCCGCGCTTTTCGGAGCCGGACGCCGCGGGCCGAAATACCTCACGCTCGAACTCGAAGCCGCCGCGCAGCAGATCGGCGAACCGCGCGATCGCATCGCAAAGGCGCTCACATGGCTGGAGGAAACCGGTGCGATCACGCAGAAGCCCGCGGGCCTGCGCCATGGCTTCCGCCTCTGCGGCGACGCCGCGCAGCGCGACCCGGCGCGCGTCGCCGCGCACCTCGCGGATCTTTTTGCGCGGCGCGAGGAACGCGATTCGCAGCGGCTCGCGCAGATCGTGGAATTTGCCAGCGCGTCCGGCTGCATCACGCGGCGCTTGCTCGGGTATTTCGGCGAGGCGCTCGCGGAGGAAAATTGCGGCCACTGCCACTTCTGCCGCACCGGCGAACCCACCGCGCAAATCGATCTGCCCGCGACACCCGCGCGTGATTTCACCGACGAGGACGCCGAGGAAATCCGCGCGCTCATCTTCGAGGAACTCCCGTCGCTCGCCACGCCGCGATCACTCACACGCTACCTCTGCGGCCTCACCAGCCCTGCGACTTCGCGCGCGAAACTCACGAAGCGCCCCGAGTTCGGACACCACGCCACGACGCCCTTCCGCACCGTCCTCGCGCAAGTCGAGGCGTGCTGGGCGGAGGCGGAGTGACGCCATCGTTCGGAAATGAAAAGACTGACGCGCACTGAAGCAGGACGGCATGCCTCGGGTAGCGCGGGCGTCCCGCCTGCCGTATTCCGCGTCCCGCGGAATACACTCGAACACCGCTGGCATCCGGAACGCCCAGGATCATCCGCCGGGTGCCGCGCGGGACGCGCGTCACGGCAGGCGGACGCCCACCCTACCCGAGACACGCCCGTGCCGCTTTCTGTCCGGTTATTTGTGCGAGATGGTATGAGTGGCAAGGGTGGAACGCGACCTCCGGGCGCGTTTAGGATCGTCGGCGCGCTCGGAAGAGCACGGACGTGAGCTTCCGCTCACGCCTACTCGCGTCTGATGCTGGCGGCAGCGAATGCTGCCGGAAATGAAGCCTTGCGCCCCGCTATTTTTTCAGCTTCGCGAGATCAGCCACGTATTCGGCTGCAGGCGTGCCGCCGTAGCCGACTTTGCGGAAGAGTTCCTTCCCGTCCACATCAAGCACGATGATGGTCGGGAAGCCTTTGATGCCGTATTTTTTCGAGAGTTCCTTGTTGGCGGCCTTGAGTTCGTCGCTCTGCGGTTTGGCTTTCGGGAAGTCGAGGTCCACGAGCACGAGATTGTCCTTCGCAAACTTGGAAAACTCCTCGGAGGTGAGCACATTTTTGTGCAGCGACTTGCACGGCGGGCACCAATCGGAGCCGGTGAAGTCGAGGAGCACGAGTTTCTTCTGCGACTTGGCCTGCTCCATGGCTTTCGGCACGTCTGTGATCCAGGCGTCTTCGGCGGCGAGGAGCGGCGAGGTGATGAATGCGAGGGTGAAAAGGAAGGCGAGTATTTTCATGGGAGACGGGGGTTGGGTTGATTTGGTGAACGGGAAGAGTGCAAGGCTAGCGGGTTCGGTGGTGAATGGGAGCGGATTTTTCAACGCAGAGGCGCAGAGGGAAGATGGAGTCTCCCAGAGGGAAAACAGGTAATTCCTCCGCGCACCTCTCACTTTTCCTCTGCGCCTCGGCGTTGGGAATCCCGCTTCCGGCGCCCCTTGATCAGCGGACTTCGTCCTGCTCGCGTTTGCGCGCGGGGAGAATGGAGCAGGCTCCCTTGCAGCCGAAGAGGCGCGAGAGCACCAGGCGGTTTCGCGCGATGAGATTGTACATTTTCTCTGCGACCCAGATCACGCCGGGCACCCACAGCAGCAGCGCGAGCGGGACGAGCAGCGGGAGGCGCATGCCGACGAAACGGATGCAGCGCGCGCCGCGGTGGATGCGGCCGTCGCGTGTCACGCAATGCATCGCGGCGAGGAGCTGCTCGCGGTCAAGGTGCGGTGCCACCTGCTGTGCGCGCGGGTCGGTGAGCGGAATGAGCGCAAGCGTGTTGAACCAATCGAGCCACGTGAGCACGCGCATTTGAAAAATGCAGAGCGGGCAATCACCGTCGTAGAGGACGAGGTTCTGTTTCACTTTGCAAAACTACACGGTGAGGTGGCCGAGCGCCAGCAGTCCGTAGAAAGTGTATTCCGCATCGAGCGCATCGTCGGCCCAGTGGCCGTGAAAGCCGCCCTCGGCGCTCCAGAGTGTGTCCACAAAATCGAGGCACTTCTCGCGCTGCGCATCGGACAGCGGGCGGTCGAGACACGCGAGCGCGTGCAGTGCGGTCGCGGTGGAGAGCAGGTCCGGCAAAGGCGCGCCCGGGACGGCGAGCCAGCCGCCGTCGCTGTGGATTTGCGCGAGCAGCCAGTCGCCTGCGCTCGGATTGATCGGCATCCCAAGTTGATGCAGCAACGTGATGGCCGCAGCCGTCGCGGGCACGGTGCCCTGGCGCATCCCGCGCACATTGCCCCACGCGCCGTCGGGGGTTTCGAGAAATTTCAGGCATTGCACCATGCGGAGCGGCTCTGGGATTTCGCGCGCGAGATCCTGATACGCGCCGAGTGCGACGAAGCAGCCGTACGCATTTCCATTTGGTGCGCCGGGCTTCACGTCGTAGCCACCGTCGCCGGTGCGGAATTTTTCCAGCTTCGCGAGGAGCGTCTCGGCAAAATCGCGCGGCATCTTTTCCAAACCAATCGCAGCCCTGCACCGCGCGAGCGCGCCGAGATGCACGAAGTCAAGATTTTCACCTTCGCCGAAACCGCTCACAAACGGCTCTACTCGCGCCTTCGGAATCTCGGCCTGCAGCGCCTCCAGTCCCGCAAGCACGAAGATCGTGTAGTACAGATCGGGGCGCGCCGCGCGGTCCGCCCCGCCGCCTTCCGCCGTGATCTGCCGCAGCAGGAAATCCCGCACGAGGCCCGCGGAATCGCCGAGCGCCTTCTGCGCGACGCGCGCGATCTGCAGCATCTGGAGACGGAGACTCATGCGTGCGCCGGCGCTACTCGGCCGCGCGCCAGGGCTTCGGGAAAATGCGCCAGTGGCCGTTCACCAATGCGAGGCCGTCGAACGCCATGCCGATCGTCTCGCCCGGCTTCACAAATTTGAACCGGAACAGCGTCGCGCCCGGTTGCAGCTTGTCGCCGAGCTTCGCGTAGCCGCCGGGGAATTCCTTCGCCGCCGCGGTGCCCTTTTGAAAATCCTCGGTCGTGGCCTTGGCGACGGTCACTTCGGTCTGCCCTTCCTTCGGGCCGATGACGGGCGCGGAGTCCCACAGCGGCTTCTGCGCGGCCTCCAGTTTCTTCGCAAAATCTGCGGTAAAAATCTTCGTGTAGTCCTCGCTGGTCGGGCGCAGTTCCTTCGTCAGCGCCGCGCGATCCGCACCGGCTGCGAGGAATTTTTTCAGCAGTGCCGTGGCCGCGGCTTCGCTCCCGGCCTCCTGCGCGCGGGCGAAAATGGGGGCGCAGAGCAGCGCTGCGATGATGATGAACCGGCGGAGCAAACGAGGGATGTGGGTGTTCATGCGGCGGAAAATGAACGGCGCGATTTGCGTTGGCAATGCTGGGATTCACCGGCCGGCGCGGGGTCAGCGCGGCTCGGTCTTGCCGCCTTTCAGGAAGTGTTCGAGGAACGCGCACATCTGCTCCATCGCCTCGGGCGTCGGGCTGTGGCCGTTGCGGTGCGTCATCGCCACGCGATTGGGGACGCCGAGCATTTCATAAAGTGCGCGCGTGTGGTTCAGCGCGCGCCAGTGCCATGGCACGTCCTCCGAGCCGCCGGAGACGAGGAACGGGCGCGGCGCCATGAGCGCGTGCAGCTCCACCATGCTCTCGCCGGACTCGAACATTTTTTTGTAGGGCCCCGTGCGCGGCTTGTCGGCATTCGGCACGCCCCGCGGGCGCATTTCCCCCGCCTCCCAGCCGAGATACCACGGCTCGTAGTAGTTGATGTTCGTATTCGTCTCATCGAATACGATTCCCGGATCGCACCACACGGCGGCGGCGAATTTTTCGTAGAGGCAAGAGGCGAACATGGCCCACTTCCCGCCGTACGAATGCCCGATGATGCCGATGCATTTCGCATCCACATCGCTGCGTGCGACGAGCGCGGTGTGGCAGTTTGCGGCGACATACGCGAGGTAGCTGAGCGGTTGGATTTTCAGTTCGCCGCCCGCCGCAATGAGCAGTTCGCGCGTCTCCATGCCCGCATGATCGAGCGCGCCGGGCGTGCCGATGCTCAGGGTGACGAAGCCGCGCTTTACGAGCTGATACGCGAAGTCGCGCATCTGCGATTTTGGATTCAGGCCAGCGGCGGTTTCCGGCTCGTAGAAAACCGCGAGCACCGCGGGAAACGGGCCGTCACCGTCCGGCACCAGCAAGTAGGCGTCTGCCTGCCGCGCGCCGGGGCCGATGTCCACGCGCACTTTGTGCTGCGTGAAATTTTCGCGCCGCTCCGTTGCGCGGATTTCAATGCGCGGCTTTTCCAGCAGCGCGGGCCACGGGCCGAGCCGCTCGTGCCACGACTTGAGGATTTCCGCCCACCGCCCCGGCCACTCGGCGGCGGTTTTCACCGTGCGTCCGTCGGCAAATTTCAGCGGGGAACGGAAGTCGCCGAAGTCGCGCGAAAATTCGGCTGGCGGAGTGAAGAATGGCGCGAGATTCGGCGGGAGCGTGCGTGCGGTGTCGTCGGCGCGCAGCAGCGCAGTGAGTGCGCAGAGCAGGAGCGGGAGGATTTTCATGGGAAGGAACACGAGTGAACGCAAACGCAGCGCGTCGCGCGAGCAGATTGGCGGCACAGCCGAGGGATGTCCACGCGCCTGCGATGGTGGTGTCCTGATTGGAAGCGCGTGCAGGAAACACAGAGGAACACGGAGGCATTCACCGAGGAGCGCAGAGGCTCTGTGATTCCTCCGTGCGCCCTCGGCGACCCTCTCTGGTGCAAATACGGACATTGCCGCTGCGAGGGGCCACTTGACAAGGCTCGCACCGCCGCTAGGCTCCGCGCTCCTTTTCCACAAGAAGAACACAACTATGGCCAACACCAAATCCGCAGCAAAACGCGCACGCCAGACCACGAAGCGCGCCGCCGGCAACAAGCGCGTCTCCACCGCCGTCAAGACCCAGCTTCGCGACATTCGCGCAGCCGTGGCCGCCGGCAAGAAGGACGAGGCTATCAAGCTCCTGCCGAAGGTTTCCTCCGCGCTCGACAAGGCCGCGAAGACGGGCCGCATCCACCGGAACAAGGCGAATCGCCACAAGGGCGACCTCGCCCGCTCGCTCGCGGCGCTGAAGTAACGCCGGCCATTTTCACGAGAGGCGGTGTCCGCACGGGCACCGCCTTTTTTCGTGTCGTGATCGCGCCTACTCCGCGTTGCGCTGCTTCACGAGACCGAGCACCTGCCGCGTGCGATCGATCGGCGCGCGCACCGAGTTCACCGGCGGCGGGGCGGGAGCCTGCGCGGTCTGCGGCTGCACGGCGGCGGCCTCGCGCTGCGCGTCGGCGATGCGGGATTGCGGGGATTGTTTGTCGCCTTGCCGCCCGTACACGAGATAGATGATGGCAAGGACGACGATGATTCCGACGATTCTCATGCCCTCCGACAAAGCATCGCCCGCGCCATGAAGCTGGCCCGCGAGTTTCAAACCACGCATGCACACGAACGGGCACGAATGAGATTTCGCAGCCGCGTGTCTCTCCATATTCGTGATCATTCGTGCCCATTCGTGGTTTCAAAAAATGGAGGTCCGTGCCCGCGATGAACGTTGCGCTTTTGCATTACACGGCGTGGCCGATCATCGGCGGCGTGGAGCGCGTGATGGAGGAGCA
>JANXZI010000776.1 GCA_025355595.1 Spartobacteria bacterium | reverse complement strand
GGCGCTGGTCGGGCTCGAGATGCGCGCCTTCGGCCCATTCGTTCCAGGCATTGATGAATACAACGCGGTGCTCCTCCGGCTCCGTCTTTACCCGTGTGATCGCTTCGCAAAGCCAGCGCCCGTACGCCTCCGGCGTGGCATTGTGAAACACAAACGCGCGCTCGCCGGTGCGCGGCGAATTGTCCCATGACGGGAAGACCGTCTCGTAGCGCCGGTACAGTGCCGGTTCCGGTTCCGAGAGGATCTGCGCGGCCTGCTGGTAGTCGTAAACGCGAAGGTCCTTCCTGCCCTTGATCGGGATGCGATCGAGCAGACTCAGCCGGTTCCAGCGCGGCTGGAAAAGCACCTTCGCGTCGAAGCCCTCCTTCGTTGCATCCCAGTCGAGATCCCAGCTGTTCTCCACCGCGATGAGGAAGATTCCCTTCAGCCCCGCCTTCGCCACTTCACGCCGCCAGATCGCTGCCGTGCGTGCCGGCTTCGGGAGATCCTTCGCGCGGTAAATGAGAAAGACCGGCTTGCCTTCGATCTGGATCGCGCGCGGGTCTGCCAGCGCCGGCATCAGGCTGCGGATGTGCGCGACGTCGTCCGCGTCGCTGTACGCCTGTGGCTGGAGGATATCCTTGTCGCTCCCGTCCCATCGGCGCGACCAGGCTTCATTGGCCCAGCACAGGCAAAAGGGAAACTCCGGTTTGCCCGAGGTGAGAATTTCCTGCACCGGCTGTTCGAGCAGCCGCTTGCCGTGGAACCAATAGTGGTAATAACAGAAGCCGTGGATGCCGTATTGCGCGGCCAATTTCGCCTGCGCCTCCCTCGTATCCGGCGAGCGCAGATCGTAATGCCCGAGGTCCGCCGGGACATGCGGCTGGTAATGTCCCGGGAAGAGCGCCTTGGCCTTCGAGACGTTTTTCCACTCCGTGAAGCCCTTGCCCCACCAGCGATCGTTTTCCGGGATCGGATGGAACTGAGGGAGAAAGAACGCAATAAGCCGCGTCACATTTGCCGCGGCGTGTGCACTTCCGTCGTGAGGCCCGAGGCGGTAGATGATGCACGTCCGCGGATCATCCCAGACGTTCTCGCAATTCCCTGCAAGGTGACGGGCAAACTCCGCGTAGCTGTCGAGCCACCAAAACGCCGTTTGTGGCAGGACAAGGTAGTGCGCGCCTCTGCGGCGAAGCTCTTCGAGATGCGCCACTGCGTCTGACGCCTTCGCGGGGTGGTGTCCCGCGTAGACGCCTCTTTCTCCTTGCGGGAAGTGCCACGCCTTGACGCCTTCGAGTTTGAGTAATTCATCGTCACCCTTGCTGACCACGGCGACCACGCTGCCGGGCTGCACGTTTCTTGCGACGGATCTGCGCAAACGCAGAGTGAGCTGCTCGTACGGTGTCTGGGCTTTGCGGGGCGGCAGTTTGCGCGGATGCCGCAGGTCGAACAGCAGTCCCGCGTCATCCCGGTGATGCAACTTGAACCGCCGTTCAAGATGTTCGGCAAAAAGGGGGTAATGCTCCAGCCACCAGAGGGCGGTCTGCGGCACGAGGAGGAAGTCCGCGCCCGCTTTGCGCAGCGATTCGAGATGATCGATCGCCTCGGAATCCTCCGCCGGGTATTGCCACGTGTAGCTGCCGTCGGCTTGGCGGGGGAAATGCCATGCTCTTGCATCGTGCTCCAGCAGGCGCTCGTCGCCCTTGTTGATCACCAAGATGGTTGCGCCCCGCTGCACATGGGAACGGGTCATCGCCTTCAAGGCAGCGATCATTTCTTCGTAAGCGATAATTTTCTCTGCGCCAGGGAGAGTCCCGCGGAGCCGTGTGAGGACTGCCCGCAACGAATCGCGTTCCGCCGATGCACGTGCAAGCTCTGTGCGCAAATGGGGCGGCGCCTGCTTTCGCGGTTGCGGGCTTTTGTGCCGACGCGGCCCTGCTCCGCCGGTTGCCGGATTGCGCTTGCGCGGCTTGCGGGCGGCGCCACGACGTTTTCGGGTTTTGTCAGGTTTCGGCATTCGTGTCTTGAAGAACTTCGTCGCGTGGGGGGAGAGCGAAAATAATGCACGTTTCCCGGTCGTCGAGTACGACGTTGCCGCTGGCCCGAAGCCATGCATTCAAACCTTCGTAGTGATCGAGCCACCACGCCATTAAGCCGGGCACCACAAGAAACTCCGCGCCCGCAGCACGGGCCGCTGCCAGCCACGCGAGCGCTTCCGCATCATCAGTCGGATGATGCCCGCAGGAGGCTCCATCCGCATCCGCGGGAAAATGACGCGCGCGCCGATCCGCGAACTGCACGAGCCGTTCATCGCCCTTGCTCACGACGAGCATCGTCGCGCTGCGCGGCACATGCTCTTCCACCTCGTGGCGGATGCGTTCCAGCATGTCCTCGTAATCCAGCAGGCCGGCATCCGC
>JANXZI010000726.1 GCA_025355595.1 Spartobacteria bacterium | reverse complement strand
TGGTTGTAGCTCAGCACGCAGTCCACGTCCGTCTGCTCGCAGATGAATTTGAAAATCTTCATCGGGTAGCCGCTGAAACCGATGAAGCGCACCTTGCCCGACTCGCGGATTTTTTTCAGCGCCGGGATCGTCTCATCCACGATCTGCTGCATCGGCACGAATTCGATGTCGTGGCACAGCACGATGTCGAGGTGGTCCGTGCCGAGGCGGTGCAGTGACACGTCCACGCTCTCGGCGACGCGCTTCGCGGAAAAATCAAAATGCGGCAGATCGTAGCGTCCGAGCTTTGTGCAGAGTGTGTAGCTCTCGCGCGGTACGCCTTTCAACGCGATGCCGAGCAGCACCTCGCTCATGCCGCGCCCGTAGAATGGCGACGTGTCAATGAAGTTCAGCCCGCACTCGAGCGCCACGCGCACGCTCTCCAGCGCCTCGTCGGGCTTCACGCTGCGGAACTCCGCCCCGAGCGACGAAGCGCCGAAGCTGAGGATGGGAAGTTGGAGACCGGTTTTGCCGAGTGCGCGGGTTTGCATGGATTTGGTGCGGATGTTCAAATGGAGCTTCCGCGCTTTCATCCAGAACAAAATGCTCCGCCGCGTCGCACTGTGCGGCGAATTTGATTTTTCAAAGGTGGACAAGGCGCTCGGGTTCTCCACTCACCCCGTATGAACCGTTTCCCCGCCCTCGCGACCGCCGTCATTTTTCTCTCCACGCTCGCGCAAGGTCACGCGCTGGATCTCATCCGCGATGGCAAGCCTTTCGCGACGATCGTCTGCGCGGTGCCTCCCGAACCGCAGGCCACCTCCGCGAAAGGCAAGGGCGCGAAAAGGAAGGCTGACCCGCAGAATGACGAAATGCTGGCGGCTCGGACGCTCGCCGAGTGGGTGAAGAAAATCACGGACACGGAACTGCAAATTTCCGACAAGGCGACCGATGGCGTGCCCGCGATTTACATCGGGCGCGCTGCGGTCGCGGCGGGGCTGAAGCTCGACGACATCGCGAGCGCGAGCCACGAGGGCATCCGCATCGTTGTGGACGAAAAGCGTGTGCTCATCGCAGGGCAGAATGACGAGGCGACGCTGAAGGCCGTGTGCCGTTTCCTCGAAGAACTCGGCTGCCGATACCTCATGGACGGCCCGCTAGGCGAAGTCTTCCCCCGCGCAAAAACGCTCGCGATCAAGCCGCTGACCATCACCGAAAAGCCCGGCCTCCAGTGGCGGAATCCAAAGGGGCCGAGCTGGAACGCGCGCTTGTGGAAAGTGTGGAATGGCGCAGGTGGCGAGCCGTTCGGCCACTCGCATTCGTGGGGCAGCTATGTGTCGCCATCGCTTTTCGCGGAGCATCCTGAATATTTTGCGATGGGCGCGGACGGCCAGCGCAAGGCCGGCGGATGGATCTGCACGTCGAATCCCGGACTGCGCGAGCATTTCGCTGCGGGAGTGAACGCAGCGATCGAACGCGGGTCGCATCATCCCTCGCTGTCGCCGACGGACGGACGCGGCTACTGCCAGTGCCCGGCGTGCAAGGCGCAGGATGATCCGAAGGCGCTGGAGCCATCGAGCGGCACGATTGCGGTGACGAATCGCTACCTTGATTTTTTCGACGCCGTCGGACAGCGCGTGGCGAAGACGCATCCCGACTCAGTGCTCAGTTTCTACTGCTACGCCGACTACACGCAGCCGCCCACGGTGCCGCGCAAACTCGGGCCAAACATGTGTGCGATGATCGCGCCGATCCGCTATTGCCGTCTGCATCCGCTCGGCACGCCAGGCTGCGCGTCGCGCGAGCAGCAGGTGGCGATGATCGAGGGTTGGGCCGCCGTCGCGAGCCGGCTCGGGTACTATAATTACATGTACAATCTCGCGGATGGGACGCTGCCGATGTTCAAGTTCAGCGCGTGCCAAAAGGAGTTCCCGTATCTCGCCGACAAGGGGCTCACCTACATGACCATCGAGGTGCTCTCGAACTGGCACATTTACGGCCCGCAGATCTACCTGAGCCTGCGCCTCGCCTACGATCCGCACGCGGATGCGGCGGCGATCATGGAGGACTACTTCGTGAAACTTTACGGCGAGAAAGCTGCGCCGCACATGAAGGCGTATTGGATGAGCATTGATGCCGCGCAGCAAAAGCTCACGACGCACGCGGGGTGCTTCTACGGGCTCGCGCAGATTTACACGCCGGAGTTTCTCGCACAGTGCGAGGGCCTGCTGGCAAAGGCGGCGGCGGCGGCGAAGGGCGACGAGACGCACGCGCTGCGCGTGGCGATGCAC
>JANXZI010000712.1 GCA_025355595.1 Spartobacteria bacterium | reverse complement strand
CCTAGCCAAAATTATGAGCCGAGTCTGTGACATCAATGGAACCAAAGCCCTGAAGGGCCGAAAAATTCACCGTCGCGGTCTCGCGAAGAAAAAAGGAGGCATCGGCCAGCACGTCACCGCGACGACCCGCCGCTACTTCCTGCCGAATCTCAAGACCAAGCGCATCTGGGTGCCGGAGATGAAGAAATTTGTCACCGTGAAACTCACCGCGCGCGCGCTGAAGACCGTCGCGAAGAACGGTGCATACGACACGCTGAAGAAGGCTGGCATCGTCGCCTAGCCGCCGCGTAATTTTTTTCCAAACACCACCCAACTTACATGGCATACACCGTCGTCAGCAAAAAATCCGGCAAGACCTACCACCTCCACGCCCGCAAGCAGAAGCTCAAGGGCGGCCAGGAAGTCACCCTCTACTACTTCGGTGGCGAGGCCAAGGAAGGCGCGATTGACGCCCTGCCCGCGGGCATGGAAGTCATGGAAAACGAACGCACCGGCCTGCCGATGCTCCGCAAGATCAAGTAACTCCGCGCGGAACATACCCTTTTGAAAACTGGCGGCTGGGAGTTTGTCTCCGGGCCGCCAGTTTTTTTTCTGAGTCGGGTCTCCTTCTTATTCTTATTCGTAATCTTATTCTTGATCCCGCAGCGCGGTTTCCGAGGCAGGGATTAAGAATAGGATTAAGAATATGAATAGGAGGCCGGACTGGTCCCACTTTCACTGCTGAACACACTTACAAATCCCATGAGCCAGAAACGCATCCCCGTCACCATCCTCACCGGCTTCCTCGGTGCGGGAAAGACCACGCTCCTCAACTACATCCTCAAGGAAAATCACGGCTATAAGTTTGCCGTCATCATCAATGAGATGGGCAAAATCGGCGTGGACGGCGCGCTCGTGGAAAAGACGGACGACGACATTCTCGAACTCAACAACGGCTGCGTCTGCTGCTCCGTGCGCAAGGATCTCGTCGCCGGCGTGCAAAAGCTGATCAAGCGCGGCGGCTTCGACTACATCCTCGTCGAGACCACCGGTGCCGCCGATCCGCAGCCGGTCGCGCAGACTTTCCTGAACATCCCACAGCTCCAGCAGGTCGTGATGCTCGACTCGATCATCACGGTCGTGGATGCCGAGCAGATCGAGAAGCAGATGAAGGCGCAGGAAACCGCGCGCGAGCAGATCGCGATGGCGGATTTCATTTTGCTGAACAAGACCGATCTTGTGGACGAGGCGCAGCTCGTGAAAGTCGAGGGCATCATCCGCGAACTGAATCCGCACTGCCGCAGCATCCGCACGAACCAGTCGCAGGCGAACCTCAAGGAGCTGCTCGACATGAACGCATTCGACCTCGACAAAAAACTCGAGATCGATCCCGGCTTCCTCGACGAGATGCGCAACCGGCATCACCACGACATCAACAGCTTCTCGTTCACTTTTGAAAAGCCGATGGTCATCGAGAAGCTGGAGTTCTTCATCCAGGAGATGTCCGAGAAGGAGCAGATCTATCGCTCGAAAGGATTCCTCAACATCGCCGGAAATCCGCGCCGCGCGATTTTCCACGGCGTGAACAACCGCTTCACGCTGCTGTGGGACCGCCTCTGGGCGAAGGACGAGAAACGCCAGAGCCAGCTCGTCTTTATAGGCAAAAATCTCGACGAGGCAAAAATCCGCAAGTCGCTCGAAGGCTGCGTGGCGTAGCTGCGTTCTTGCATGGTGCTTGGCCGCGTGATTTGAATCGTGGTTCTTCCAAAGCAGCATGAAATCCTCCCACGCTCTCCGCATCCTCGCACTCGCCGGCCTCGCCATTTTTCACCCGCACGATGCGCGTGCCGATGTCCGCCTGCCCGCGATTTTTTCGGACCACGCGGTGCTGCTCAGTGGAGCGCCGGTGCCCGTGTGGGGCTGGGCGGATGCGGGGGAAAAAGTCGAGGTGTCCATCGCCGGGCAGACGAAGTCCGCGACGCCGGATGCGAATGGAAAATGGATGGTGAAGCTCGATGCACTGAAGGCCGATGCGAAGCCGCAGGAGTTGACCGTGAAAGGCAAAAACACGGTCGTCGTGAAGGACGTGCTCGTCGGCGAGGTGTGGCTCGGCTCGGGGCAGTCGAACATGGCGATGACGGTGAATCGCGCGAAGGATTTCGAGAAGGAGCAGGCTGCGTCGGACCTGCCGCAGATGCGCATGTTCACAGTCATCTCGGGCGCGTCGGACAAGGCGGAGGAGAATTGCCAGGGCGTGTGGCTCGTGTGCGCGCCGGACAAGGTCGCCGTTTTTTCCGCGGCCCTGTTTTTCTGCGGACGCGAGATTCATAAGGCGCTCGGTGCGCCGGTGGGGATGATCAATTCGTCGGTCGGCGGCACGCCGATCGAGTCGTGGATTGCGCCCGAGGCCCAGTACGCGTCGCCGGAACTGAAGGGATTTTTTGAGACGACGAAGCAGGCGGAGGCGAAGATCAACCTTGAAGCGCAGAAGGCGAAATTTGAAAAGGAACTCGCGAAGTGGGAGGAAGACGCGAAGCAGGCGCGCGCGGAAAAGAAGCCGCTCCCGAAGAAGCCGTCCGATCCCGTCGCACTGCGTGCGCGGAAGGGGAACGTCGGCGGACTTTTCAACGGCAAGATCGCGCCGCTGATCCCGTATGCGATCCGCGGCGCGCTTTGGTACCAAGGCGAGGCGAATACGACCGATGCGAAGGCGCCGTTCTACCAGCACCAGCTCGCGCTGCTCGTCACGGACTGGCGCAAACGCTGGGGCACCGAGTTCCCGTTCGCGTGGGTGCAGCTCCCAAATTTCACGCGCCCCGGCGACGGCTGGCCGCTCGTGCGCGAGGCGATGCTGAAGACGCTGAAGCTGCCGAAGACCGGCATGGCGATCACCATTGATATCGGCGAGCAGAAGAACATCCACCCGGCAAACAAGCAGGAGGTCGGGCGTCGGCTCTCGCTGTGGGCGCTGGAAACTGTGTACGGGCACATGCACATTGAGTATTCCGGGCCGCTGCCCGCAGGTCACGAGGTGCATGGCGGCGAGATCGTGCTGAAGTTCGGACACACCGGCGGCAAACTCGTGGCGAAGGGCGGGGAACTGAAAGGTTTCACCATTGCGGGCGAGGACAAGCAGTGGAAGCCGGCCACGGCGCGGATCGAGGGCGACAACGTGATCGTCTCCAGCGTGGAAGTGCCGAAGCCTGTCGCCG
>JANXZI010000708.1 GCA_025355595.1 Spartobacteria bacterium | reverse complement strand
CCGGCCCGGCGGTCGTGCCCGGTGACGTGGCGAAGAGCCTGCTCATCACCGCAATCCGGCGCGAAGACAAAGACACGGCGATGCCGCCGAGCGGCAAGGGCGAGCCGCTCACCGAGGAGCAGGTGGCGGACTTCGAGCAGTGGGTGAAGATGGGTGTGCCCGATCCGCGCACCGGGCCGCGCACGCTGACGAAGATCGAGGAGCATCTGGAGACCGCGAAGAAGCATTGGTCCCTCCAGCCCGTCGTCGATCCGAAACCCGCGTCGCTCGATGATTTGATCGGCACAAAGGGCAAATCGGCTGCGGACAAACGCACGCTGATCCGCCGCGCCTACCTCGACCTCATCGGCATCGCGCCGACTTACGCGGAGGTGAATACCTTCGCCGCTGACAACTCGCGGCAGGCTTTCGAGTTGCTCGTGGATAGGCTCCTCGCCGACCCGCGCTATGGCGAGCGCTGGGGCCGGCACTGGCTCGATGTCGCGCGTTACGCCGACAACATGGGCTCCATCTTCACCGGCGACGACACCTATCCCAACGCCTTCACCTACCGCGACTACGTCATCAAGGCGTTCAACGACGACAAGCCCTACGACCGCTTCATCCTCGAACAGCTCGCCGCTGATCAACTCGACACCGCGAAGGACACCAGCACGCTCGCCGGCATGGGCTTCCTCACGATTGGCCGTCGCAAGGATCGCCGACTCGATGATGACACGCTCGATGACATGATCGACGTCATGGGCCGCGGCTTGCTCGGCCTGAGCGTCGGCTGCGCGCGCTGCCACGACCACAAGCTGGAGCCCATCACGACGAAGGATTACTACGGCCTCTACAGCATCCTCAAAAGCAGCAAGGAGCCGGACTTTGCGCCCGCCTTGCCGCAGCCGGATTCACCGGAGGTGCGCGAGTTTCGCGAGAAGAATCTGCAACTCCGCAAAGACTACGCGGCGGCGTCCATCGCGGGCGCAAGCACGGCGATCCATGAGGAGCGCCACCGGCTCGGCGATTACCTCATGATGGCCGAGGAGGCGGGTTGGAAAAACGCGAACGACAACAAGAAGGTCGCCGACTGGTGCGTGCAGCGGAAGCTCAACACCGCCGTCCACAACTGCGTGGTCACCAGCCGCAAAGCCTGGATCGAAGCGCACCCGGAGGTCTTCGGCCCGTTCATTGAGTTCATCACGAAGGCGAAGCGCGATCCCGTGCCAGTGCTGCATCCGCTCGTGGCCAAAGCCTTCGCCACTCCCGCGACGACCGCCGAGGAAATCGCGAAGCGTTACAACGATATCTTCGCCGCCGTGGACTCGGCGTGGCGCGAGACGGCCAAGACGGAAAGCGCCAAGCCGGTGGAACTCACCGCCGAGGAAATCGAACTCACGCTGCCGGACCGCTACCCGTTCATGGACAAACTCCAGCCGCGCTTCTTCGACCGGCTGGATGCGATGGAGGCGAAGATTCCGCTGCCTGATGCCGAACAGGAAGCGCTGCGCCAGGTGCTCATCGCAAAAAATTCGCCGATGAAGTTTCCGACCAAGACGCTCCGCTCGACGCGCATCCTGCCGAAGGACGACCCGTCGGTGAAAATCTTCGAGGAGTTTGACAAGCTCGCCAAGACGCATCCCGGCGCGCCAGTGCGGCCGATGACTTTCGTGGATGGGGAGAAGATGCATGACGGCAAGGTTTTCGTGCGCGGCAATCCGAACACGCCAGGCCCCGACGCGCCGCGGCAATTCCTCACCGCTCTGAAGCACGTCGCGCCCGAACCTTTTCCGAAGGACAAGAGCGGGCGCCTCGAACTCGCGAAGGCCATCGCGAGCAAGGACAACCCGCTCACTGCGCGCGTGATCGTGAACCGCGTGTGGGGCTGGCACTTTGGCGAGCCGATCGTCGGCACGCCGAGCGACTTCGGTTTCCGCGGCGACAAACCAAGCAACCAGCCGCTGCTCGACCATCTCGCCGCGCGGTTCATGGAGAATGGCTGGAGCTTCAAGAAGCTGCACATGCATATCATGCTCACCGCCGCGTATCAGCGCGCGGATTTCCCGATGCGCCCGCTGGATCTGGAGCCGTTCCGCGACTCGCTGCTCGCTGTCACGGGCCGGTTGCAAGGCGCGCATTTCGGCAAGGCCGAGAAGATCGACACGACGACGAAGCGCACCGTTTACGGCTTCGTGGATCGCAAGGTGCAGCCGTCGCTCTACCGCAGTTTCGATTTTCCCGATCCGAATTTCAGCGCGCCAAAACGCAGCCGCACCGCCCTCACGCCACGTGCGCTCATTTTGATGAACAGCCCGCTGCTGACCGAAAGCGCGAAGACGCTGGCCGCCACGCTCACGAAGGAATTGCCCGACGAGAAGCTCCGCATCGAGGAACTCTACCGCCGCATTTTCCAGCGCCCGCCGACTGGCAGGGAACTGCAACGCGCACAGGGCTACCTCGCCGCGTATCCGCAGAATGACCTCGTGCATCCCGAATCGAAGGACTGGCAATACGGCTACGGCGAATTCGATGGCGGTGCGAAAAAGGTGAAGGCATTCGCGAACATCACCGCGTTCGACGGCAAGGCGTTCAAGGCCACGGCGAAGTCCACCGACGGCAAAAGCGGCGGCGTCATGCTCAGCGCGCTCGGCGGCGATTCCGGGCCCGGCGCGGCGATGAGCAGCATCCGCCGCTGGGTCGCGCCGCTCGATGGCGAGGTGAACATCACCGCCGAACTCACGCACACCGACGCGAAGACCGAGGGCGTCATCGCGCGCATCATTTCCAGCCGCACCGGCGAACTCGGCGAGTGGAAAGCGAAGGCGCAATCGCTCTGCACCGATATCGCGAAAGTGCCCGTGAAGAAAGGCGACACGCTCGATTTCATCGTGAGCAGCCAGAGCGACCAGGACGCCGGCCCTTACCAATGGTCGCCGAGCATCACCGTCCCCGGCAGTGCGATGCCCGGTATGCCCGGCATGGCGCAACGCTGGGATGCCCGCGTGGATTTCGCCGATCCCAACAAACCCGCGAAGCCGCTCACCGCGTGGGAGGAACTCTGCCAGGCGCTGCTGCTGTCTCCGGAATTTGCGGTGATGGAATGAGCAGCCGTGCCGTGGCCGCTGCTAAGGCGTCCGCGACCCAAGGGTGATTCCGTTGTTCATCAAAAACCAATCACCCCCATGCTCACACGCCGTTCCTTCCTCCGTCGCTCCACCGCAGCCGCAGCCGCACTTTCGTTTCCCGCAGTGGTGCGCTCGGCGAATCCGAACTCGAATCTGCAAATCGTTGCCGTCGGCTGCATGGGCAAGGGCCTGAGTGACATCATGGAAAACGCCTCGCATCCGAAGGCAAAATTCGTCGCGTTCTGCGATGTGGACACGGGGCGTTTCCGCGACGCGGACAAGCAATTTCCCGGCACGCCGCACTACCAGGACTGGCGCGAGATGTTTGCGAAACTGAGCGACACGTTCGACGCAGTGACGG
>JANXZI010000706.1 GCA_025355595.1 Spartobacteria bacterium | reverse complement strand
ACTTACAAGAGGAGCGTCGTCAAATCAGAGACGGAGTATGATAGCACCATCGTCCGCGTGGAAACGGACGCGGGCATCGTGGGCTACGGCGAGGTCTGTCCGCTCGGGCCTTTCTACCTGCCCGCTTTCGCGGAGGGCGTGCGTGCGGGATTGCGCGAACTCGGCCCGCACTTGCTCGGCTGCGATCCGCGCGAACTCACGAAGCTCAATCGCACGATGGACGCCGCGCTCAAAGGGCATCCTTACGTGAAAAGCGGCGTGGACATCGCGTGCTGGGACATCCTCGGACAGTCGTGCGCCCTGCCTGTTTGCGAATTGCTCGGTGGCCGCTACGGCGAAGATGTGCATCTTTACCGCGCGATTTCGCAGGAGTCGCCGGACGAGATGGCGGCGAAAGTCGCGGGCTACCGCGCGGAGGGCTACCGGCGCTTCCAGCTCAAAGTCGGCGGCGATCCCGACACGGACATCGCGCGCATTTTCGCCGTCGCGGCGAAACTGCAGCCGGGTGATCGGCTCGTGGCCGATGCCAACACCGGCTGGGTGCAGCACGAGGCGGTGCGCATCGCGAAGGCGGTGCGCGATGTGGACGTGTATATCGAGCAACCCTGCCTCACTTACGAGGAGTGCCTCGCGGTGCGCCGGCAGATTCCGCATCCGTTCGTGCTCGATGAAAACATTGATGACCTCGGCAACCTGCTGCGTGCAAAGGCCGACCTCGCGATGGACGTGGTGAATTTGAAAATCAGCAAGCTCGGCGGCCTCACAAAAATCCGGCAGGCGCGCGACCTTTGCGTGAGCATGGGCATCGCGATGACGCTGGAGGATTCCTGGGGCGGCGACATCGCCACCGCGGCCATCGCGCATCTCTCGCACAGCACGCCGACGGAATTTCTTTTCTCGACCACGGACTTCAACAGCTACGTGACCGTCTCCACAGCCGACGGCGCGCCGCAACGCGTGAACGGCCGCATGGCCGCGTCGAAAACGCCGGGTCTCGGCATCGCGCCGAAGATGGACGTGCTCGGGAAGCCCGTGGTCGTTGTGGAGTGAATCACGCGCACGACGGAGAAGCTCCAGCCGTGCGCTGGGCGTGCAAAGAGTAGGATTGGGCATTAGCCCCCAATGCCTTTCGGAAATTCCACACCAAGGAGCAAGGGAATCGAATGACGCGCGCCTCTCGAATGCCGTTAGGATTCAGACCGGCAATATCCGAAAGGCATTAGCTTTAGCCCGGCACGACGTGGAGAATCCAAAAGCGGCGCGTGGGGCCTTCGGCGCGATCACAAGCTGAAGCGCACGGCTATTTTTTCGGCACCTCGTTCACCGTGTAGTAGGCCTTCTTGTGCAGGAGATGCTCGCCGTCCTTGGATGTCATCCCGGCGAGGTCGAAGTCGTGGATGTGGCCTTCCGTGATTTTCTCCAGACGCACGATCACCGATAGGCCGTCAGCCGAGGGGACCGCCTCTATCACGCGAGGCGTGGTCTGGTCCACCTCCGGACTTCCGTAGGCCCCGTGATAGATGTGGGTGTAAGTGGTGATGTTATAGGTGTCGGTCTTCGCGGCGATTTGCGGATCGACGGGCTTGGTGAAGGTAACGATGAAGCCGTCTTTTCTGATGTTGATCTCCTTGATCTCGAAAGGCAGGACGCCGCTCCAATCAATGCGCTGAATGGCGAACGGCTCGGTGCCGCGCACGGGCCACTGGCGGTTGGTGGTGAAACCGCCGGCGATGAGCTGGCCTTTGGGCGAAAACTCCACGTTCATGATGCCGGTGGCGAGTCCTTCGCGGAAGGGATAACACGCGCCCTGCCACACGCCATTCACCTGCTCGGTCGTCGCGCGCATGATGATGCTCAATGTGTAGTCGCCGAGGAAAAGCTGGTTTTCGAATGGGCCGAATTTTCCGCCGGTCTGATTGAGCCGGAAGCCGGAGATGGAGCGGCCCATTTTGATGTAGGGAAATCGCACGGCGGGCGGGACGAGTTCCTTCACGCGCTTGAGTTCGTCGGTCATGCGCGAGTTGCTGTTCGGCGTCACCGTCGGCGCGGTGACGTTTGGTGCGAAGGGATACCAGTTGTAACTCGCGGGGTGTCCGAGAAAGCCGCCGGGCTTGAGATGCTTTAGCGAACAGCAGCCATTCCACGGGCCCTGGCTCTCGATGGCAAACATCGCGCCTTCCGCATTCGGGCCGACGCCGGCGGGGCTGCGCAGTCCGCTGCACACGGGGATCATTTTTCCGTCGGGCGTGACTTTCACCGCCCAGCCGCGGACGAGATTGTGCGACTCGTAGGAGCCGCTGAGTCCGAGCGCGATCCAGATGTTGCCCTCGGGATCGTGCTTCGACGCGAACGCAAATTCATGGCCCTCGGCGTAGCCCCAGTTGTTCGAGAGCGTGTCGTAGCGGTCGGCCACTCCGTCGCCGTTCGTGTCGGTGACGCGCGTGGTTTCGCCGAAGGTCGTGGCCGTCATCGCGCCGTCTTTCCACGACAGCGAAAAAATCTCATCCTGCCCGCTCGCGAAGAGGTGATATTCGGGCGCGGGAGTGGACTCGAATGCGCCCTTGATGAAATAAATGTCGCCGCGCCGCGTGCCGACTGCGAGCCGTCCGTCCGGCAGGATTTCAAAACCACCCGGGCGCATCGGCACCTCGGGCGGGATGGGGATGTTGACGATGGGATAGTATTTTTCCTCGGCTTTCGCGGTGCCCCACATCTCCCCGAGTTCCTCCGCGTGCAGTTGCGGCGCGAGGGCCAGAGCGGCGGCGATCGGGATGAAACGGATGGAATGCATGATTTGGTATTCCGGCAGGGTTCGAGTATTGCGTTGGTTCCAGCGCGCGAGCAGGGGTTATTACGAGCCTGTCAGCGCGCTTGCACGACTTCGTTTTTCTCAACAATTCCGCCATTCTCGGGGCTGGGCCATGACGATGTCGTATTGGGATATCATCGGGTGCAGGAAACTGCTTTCGGATTGATGGCAGTTGAGAAAGCCGGTGTCTGGCAGGAATGATCGCCAGGTTACCTGGATGCGCCCCACACGCGCTGCAACACCGCGACTATCTGCGGATCGTGTTTCTCCAGCTCCGCGCGGGAGAAGGGGAAGAAGTCGTTGCGTGAGAAAAATGCCTCCGTGGATTCCGCGAAGTATTCCTTGTGGTCGGCCATCGCGTAGGCGCGCTCAAAGGTGTTCGGCTGTCCGTTGCCGTGCCAGCGCTCCACGCGATCATAGAGCTTCGCGGCTTTGGCGTGTTTGTAGGCGGCGATGATGTCCGGCTGCTCGAAGGTCAGCACACGGTCGTGATAGCCGTGCGCCAGCTCGTGCAGCATGAAGTTCGGCATCCGGTTCGTTTCCTTTTCAAAGCTGGCCACATCGGAAACCTGGACGCCCTTGGCCATCGCCAGATCACGCCCGTTCTCGCGCAGCCAGCCGGCGTCGGGATGATACTCGGCGGTGCCGCGCCCGCCCTTCGGAGGCAGAGTGAAAAATATCGGCACTTTGCGCAGCTTCGCCACCGCGGCTGCCGGGACGACGCGCACGATTTCCGCGAGCTGCTTTTGCAG
>JANXZI010000701.1 GCA_025355595.1 Spartobacteria bacterium | reverse complement strand
TTTTCCTACTCGACGCAGAAGATCAGCGCGGACTCGCATCCTTCCGGCACGACTGCGGGAAACGGGCTGTGGAACCGGAATTACGACACGATTTTTGCGGTCAACCAGTTGTTTGAAATCGGCGGCAAGCGCGCGAGCCGGCAGTTGTCCGCAGCGGCGGGAATCAAGGCGGCGGAGGCCAGCTTCCGCGATGCGCGGCGCACGCTGGATTTGGGTGTGAGCAAGGCTTACATCGCGGTGCTTCTCGCGGATGGGCTCGCCAAAGTGCTGGAGCGTTCCGCGGACACGATGCGCCACGAGCGGGAGATCGCGCAGACGCGGTTCAAGGCCGGCGATGTTTCCGAATCTGATCGGATGCAGATCGAAATCGCCGCCGCACGTCTGGAACTCGATGCCAAGGCGGCGAAGAGCAACACGCGCACGACGCGCATCGCGCTCGAGGTTTTGCTGGGCGCAAAACGGATCACCGGCGAGTGGCATCCGGTGGACACGCTAAAGGAACTGGCCCTGAACTCCCCCGCCGCGGGCAACGAGGACACCCGCCCGGACCTGCTGGCCGCACGTTCGATACTGGAAAAAAGCGAAGCAGATTTGCAGCTCCAGAAGGCCATGCGGATTCCGGACCCGACCTTCCTCGTGCAATACGAGCATCAGGCACCGGACCAGCCGAACACGGTGGGATTCGGCCTTTCATTTCCCCTGCCGCTGTGGAATCGCAACACGGGCAACATCAAGGCCGCCGAAGCCGCGCGGAGGCAGGCCGAAGTGGCGATGCAGAAAATCGAGGGACAGGTCGCGTTCGAGGTGGCATCCGCGAGGGTGGCGTATGCTGAGGCGACGCACCGCTGGCAGGCTTACCAAAGCGACTTGGCATCGAAGTCCGGCAAGGTGCTGGAGACCGTGCAGTTTGCCTACAAAAAAGGCGGTGCCTCGCTGCTGGATCTTTTCGCCGCGCAGCGCACGGACAACGAGGTGCGCACCGCCACTGTGCAGGCGATGGGTGATCGCGCCGTCGCGGCGGCGACGCTGGCGGCTGCACTCAATGCGCTGGAGCAAAAACCGAAACCACAAAATGGAACATCAAACAAACAGAAGTGACACACGGCTGGGTGTCCGCGCCTTTGCGCTGGCATTGGGCATCGTTGCGACGCTCTTGCCCGGCGGCTGCACCAAGAAGGATGAGGCGAAGGGTAACGAAGCCGCGCCGAAAATTGACGGCGACAAAATCACTTTGCCGACCAATTCGCCGCAGAAAAGTTCGCTCGCAGTGGAAGTCGCAAAGCCTGCGGAAAAAGTGATCGCGCGACTCACGGGCAAGCTGATGTGGAATGAAGATGCGACGGTGCGCGTCTTTGCGCCGGTGGCGGGACGTGTGGAGAAAATCGAGGGCCAGCCCGGCAGCCGGATCGGGGAGGGCGACACGCTCGCGACACTTTATTCGCCGGACTTTGCGCAGGCACAGGCCGATGCGAGCCGCGCAGCAAGCGGTCTGAAACTCGCGAATCGGACACTTTCGCGGCTGCAGGAACTCCTCGCCCATGGCGCCGCACCGAGGAAGGATGTGGAGTCTGCGGAAGATGATCTGGAGGGCAGGCGATCCGAAAACGAACGCGCACAGGCACGGCTCAAGCAATACGGCGCAACCTCCGGCACGGTGGACGGGCGCTTCCCTCTGAAGGCTCCGCTCAGCGGCATCATCGTGGACAAAAGCATCAACCCCGGCCAGGAGGTGCGCCCGGACCAGATACTCGCGAACGATCCGAAACTCGTCGCACCGCTCTTCGTGATCAGCGATCCGGCGCGACTTTCCGTGACGCTCGATGTGACGGAACTCGACATCGCGGGACTTCGCCCCGGGCAGAAAATCCAAATCCAGTCGCGCGCGTATCCGGAACGGACGTTCGAGGGGCAGATCGACTACATCGGCCAGTCGCTCGATCCGCTGACGCGCACGGTGAAGGCACGCGGCCATGTGGAAAACACGGATGGCCTGCTGAAGGCCGAGATGTACGTGTCGGTGGATGTCACGACGGATGGCGCGGAAGTTTCGCCGCCAGCATCGGAGATCGCATTGAACGCCGATCTCCCGGCACGTCCGCGCACAAAGCAGACACCGATCGAGATTCCCGCGAAGGCGGTTTTTTTCAGGGACAGCAGGCACTTCGTCTTTCTGGAAAATTCGCCGGACAATTTCCAGCGCCAGTGCGTGGAAGTCGGCGCGGAGCATCTCGGGCGTGTGCGGATCACCAGCGGGCTCACCGCAGGACAGCGCGTGGTCACTGAGGGCAGCCTGCTGCTCCAGGCGATGACGGAAGGCAGCAAGGAATAGCATGGGCGCGCTCACGGCATACGCACTGCGGCATCGCGCCATCGTCCTCGCGCTGCTGGGGCTTTTTGTCTTCGCGGGCGTCTCGGCATTTCAGCGGCTGCCGATCGAGGCGTACCCGGACGTGACGAATGTGCAGGTGCAAATCATCACGCAATTCAATGGCCATGCCTCCGAAGAGGTCGAGAAGCTGGTCACGATTCCGATCGAGAACCAGATGAACAGCATCCCGAAGCGTTCCTCGATGCGCTCGATCTCGATGTTCGGCCTGTCGGTCGTGACGATTGTTTTTGAAGATGACGCCGACAGCAAATTCGTCCGCAACCAGGCGTTCCAGGCGCTCGCTGCCATCGCACTGCCGACCGGTGCGACTGCCGGGCTCGGGCCGGACTCCACGCCCGTCGGCGAGATTTTCAAATACACACTCAAAGGCCCGCCGGGATTTTCCGCCGTCGAGCTGAAGGCGCTCGAAGACTGGGTGGTCGAGCGGCAGATGCGGACGGTGCCGGGCGTCGTGGATGTGAGCGGCTTTGGCGGGCCGACGAAGCAGTACCAAGTGCTGATCGATCCCGCAAAACTGCTCTCGTACAATCTCTCGCTCGCGCAGGTGCTGAACGCGCTCACGAACGGCAACCGCAACGGCGGTGGCGCCTACATCGAGCATGGGCCGGAGATGTACATCGTGCGCGGCCTCGGCTTTGTGAAAGACACCGCGGACATCGGTGCGATCGCCGTGGACACGCGCAGCGGCACCCCGATTCGCATCAGCGACCTCGGGCGCGTGGAGATCGGCTCGCAGCTCCGTCTCGGGCGTGTGGGCAAGCTGATCCCCGGCAAGCCGGACGAGGACGACGTGGTGCAGGGTATCGTCATTTTGCGCAAAGGCGAAAACGCGCTCGAAGTGCTCAAGGGCATCCGCGCCAAGGTCGAGCAGATCAACAGCAGCTTCCTGCCGCCCGGCGTGAAGCTCGTCGTGCATTACGATCGCACGGACTTGATTGACCGCACGCTCCACACCGTGCGGCACAACATGATCGAGGGCATCGTGCTCGTGCTCCTCGTGCTCATCCTCTTTCTCGGGCTTGGCAATTTCCGCTCGGCGCTCGTCGTCGCCGCGGTCGTGCCATTTGCGCTGCTCGGGGCGTTTCTGCTTCTCGATCTGCGTGGCATCCCGGCGAATCTCATCTCGATGGGCGCGATTGATTTCGGGATCATTGTGGACTCCGCCGTCGTCGTCATCGAAAATCTGCTGCGGCTGCTGGAGACGCACCGCGAGCGTTACAAAAATATCCGCGAAGCGGTGATCGCCGCCGTGGCGCAGATGGGGCGGCCGATTCTGTTTTCAAAAGTCATCCTGCTCACCGCTTTCATCCCGCTCTACACGCTCCAGCGCGTGGAGGGGAAAATCTTCCGCCCGATGGCGCTCACGCTCACCTTCGCGCTCGTCGTGGGCACCATCCTGGCGCTG
Organism: Spartobacteria bacterium; assembly: GCA_025355595.1. Taxonomy (GTDB): domain Bacteria; phylum Verrucomicrobiota; class Verrucomicrobiia; order Chthoniobacterales; family Chthoniobacteraceae; genus SXWH01. The sequence goes on along the minus strand of JANXZI010000701.1, from coordinate 1,496 downwards.
ACAGTCGTGCCGGTGCTGTCGAGTTTCGCGGTCAGCACAAAGATCGCGGAGCACGAATCGCTCACCGTGCGCTGGATGATGAAGATCTACCGCCCGCTGCTCGACTGGGCGCTGCGGGCGCGCGCCATCGTGCTCTCCATCGCGGTCGGCGGCCTGGTCGTCATGGGTTTCGTGCTGGCGAACACGGGCTCGGAATTTCTGCCGAAGCTCGACGAAGGCGCGCTCTGGGTGCGCGGCTTCATGCCGGACACGATCGCGCCGAGCGAAGCCGCGAAGCTGGTGCGCGAGACGCGGAAGATCATGGCGGCATTTCCCGAGGTCGTCAGCGTCGTGAGCCAGCTCGGGCGCCCCGACGACGGCACGGACGTGAATGGATTCAATGTCGTGGAATCCGCCGTGACGCTGAAGCCGCCCGCGCAATGGAAGACGGCGCACACTCGCGAGGAGCTCTGTGAGGCGATGAACCGGAAGCTCGCGGCGATTCCCGGCATGAACTTCCAGTTCAGCCAGGTCATCGAGGACAACGTGAACGAGGCGGTCTCGGGAATTAAGAGCGAGTTGAGCGTGAAAATTTTCGGCGAGGAACCGGAGAAGCTGCAGGCGATTGCAAATCAGATCGTGGACATCCTGAAGAAGGTTCCCGGAGCGGCGGATGTGGGCACGGATGAATTGCTCGGCCAGCCACAGGTGCAAATCGCCGTGGATCGTGCGGCGATTTCACGTTCGGGACTTTCGGTAAACGACGTGCAAAACGTCGTGGAGACCGCGCTCGGCGGCGCGGTGGCCACGCAGGTCCACGAGGGCGAGCGCACGTTCGATCTCGTCGTAAAGATGATGCCCGAGGCCGTCGCGGACCTCGATTCCATCCGCAGGATCCCCGTCTTCGGATCGAACAACGAACGCCTCACCCTCGAGGCGCTCACCTCGGTAAATGTGAGGCCCGGCTTCTCACGCATCGAACGCGAGGAAAATGCGCGACGCACCGCCGTGAAGCTCTCGGTCCGCGGTCGCGACCTCGGCTCGCTCGTCGGCGAGGCAAAGCAACGGGTGGAAAAGGAAGTGAAGCTGCCGACTGGCTACCGGCTCGAATGGACGGGCTCTTTTGAAAACCAGCAGCGCGCCGTGAAGCGACTTGCAGTGATCGTCCCCATCACGCTCGTCGCAATTTTCTTCCTGCTCTTCACCGCGTTCGACTCCGGGAAGCTCGCCTTCCTCATCCTGCTGAACGTGCCCTTCGCGGCCGTCGGCGGAGTCATCGCGCTGCCGCTGGCCGGGCTGTCGCTCTCGGTCTCGGCGCTCGTCGGCTTCATCGCGCTCTTCGGCGTCTCCGTGCAAAATGGCGTGCTGCTCGTCGAGCGGATGCGTGAACTGCGCGTTGCATTGGCGCATTGAGTGATTTTTGACCGTTTCGGGCGGTAGGCAAGCCCCGCGGTTTTGGCTAGATTTTTCCAGGGCGCGGGTTGCGGGGACGCCCTTTCAGATTTCGGAGTGAGCGC
>JANXZI010000691.1 GCA_025355595.1 Spartobacteria bacterium | reverse complement strand
TGATCCTCGCCGGCGCGGGCAGCGGCAAGACGCGCGTGATCACGGCGCGCGCCGCCTTCCTCATCTCGCGCGGCGTCGCGCCGGAGAACATTCTCGCCGTCACTTTCACGAACAAGGCGGCGAAGGAAATGCGCGAGCGCCTCGCGACGATGATCGATCCCGACCAGGCGAAGAAGGCGGTGATGTCCACCTTTCACGCGCTCTGCGTCCGCATCCTGCGGCAGGACATCGAGAAGCTCGGCTACAAGAAGAACTTCTCGATCTACGACGAGGGCGACACGACGGGGTTGATCAAAAAGATCATCACGCGCACCGCGGCGCGCGACGAGAAACTCGATCCCGGCCTCGCCAAAAATCTCATCAGCAAGGCGAAGAACAAGGGCTGGCGCGAACCGGGCGACGACAAGACGCTGATCGGCGCAGTCTTCGCCCGCTACAATCAGGAACTGAAAAACCTGAACGCGGTGGACTTCGACGATCTGCTGCTGCTCACGGTGAAACTTCTCGATCAGCACGGCGATGTTCGCGAGCGGTGGCAGCGAAAGTTTCACTACATCATGGTGGACGAATTTCAGGACACGAACCGCCTGCAGCTCGACCTCATCATCATGCTCGCCGACGAGCGGAAAAACGTCGCGGTCGTGGGCGACGATGACCAGTCCATCTACGGCTGGCGCGGCGCGGAGGCGTCGAACATTTTGGAATTTGAGACGCACTTCCCGAATCCCGCGGTGATCAAGCTCGAACAGAACTATCGCTCGACAAACTTCATCCTCGGCACCGCGAATTCGCTCATCAAAAACAACGCGCGCCGACGCGCGAAGAAACTCTGGAGCGCGAAGGAAGGCGGCGAAAAGGTGCGCGTGCTCGCGATGCCGGACGACGTGCAGGAGGCGACATTAATCGTCAGCGAGATTCACAGCCGCAAGATCACCGAGGGGCTGAAGTGGGAGGACTTCGCCGTGCTCTTCCGCATGAATGCGCAGTCGCGGCTTTTCGAGACGACGTTCCGCGACTTGAAAATCCCCTATCGCGTCGTGGGCGGGAACAGCTTCTTCGACAGCCGCGAAATCAAGGACGTGCTCGCCTACGCCGCGTGCCTGATGAATGCGGACGACGACGTGTCGCTGCTGCGCATCGTGAACACGCCCGCGCGCGGCATCAGCGACGGCACGGTGGAAAAAGCGACGACCGCGAGCATCCACAAGCGGTGTTCCGTTTTTGCGATCATGCGCGACGACGAGTTCCTCGCATCGCTCACGACACGCACGCGCGGCGCGGTGGAAAAATTCACCGCATTCCTCGACGACACGGATTTGAGAATGCACGAGCCGCTCGCGAACCAGCCCGGCGTGCTCCGCGCGATGCTCACGGACAGCGGCTACCTCACGGACCTCCACCGCACCTGCAAGACGCCGGAGGAATGGCTGAAGCGCGAGCAGAACATCGCGTATCTGCTCAACGACTTTCAGGCCTATCACGACGGCAAGAATAAGGGCCTCCGCGAATGGCTCGACGCGATGCTGCTGCGCCACGAGCGCGAGGAGGAGAAGGAGGAGGAAGTCAGCGGGGTCACGCTCATCACGCTGCACGCGTCGAAGGGGCTGGAGTTTCCACACGTCCATCTCATCGGCTGCGAGGAGGGCGTACTGCCGCACGAACGCTCGAAGCTCGAAGGCACCGTGGATGAGGAGCGCCGGCTGCTCTACGTGGGCATCACGCGGGCGAAACAGACGCTCGCGATCACCTGGTGTCGCAACCGCACAAAGTACGGCAGCGCGGTGTCGTGCGCGCCGAGCAGCTTTCTGAAGGAACTCGATCCTGATCTGATCGATCGCGTGGACGGCGGCGAACTGCTGAACAAGCCCGTGACGCAGGAGAAGGCCACGATGAAATTTGACGCGATCCTCGAGATGCTCGGGAAGCTATAGCGCGTTTCGAGAAATGTCGTAGCCGTGCGAAATGAAAGACGGCCCTTGGAGTGCGGCGGGAAGCGACAGCGCCACGCCGCCTTCGGAGGCACGCAAGGCGTGGGTCGCAGAGTCTTGCGTGCCACGGCGAAAGCCCTCCGGAAACTCCATCCGAAGGCGGTGTCGCGCTATCGCTTGCCACCGCCCTCCAAGGGCAAGCGGCGGCTATGGGATCACTGGAAATGCTTTAGCGCACACTCGGCAGCTTACCTTTCCGGAGCCGGAGCAGCAGGAGGTATTGCCGGTGCGGGAGCAGGCTCGGGAGCTTTCGCAGGCGACGCTGGGTTGCCGGAAAATGGCGCGTGGCCCTCGGTCGTGATCTGCGGTTTTCTCGCTTCGCCTTTCACGCTGAACGTGAAGGGCTGCGACTCGTGCGTGCCGGTGCCGGTGACGTCCAGCGCGGGAGTGCGCGGCTTCGCGAGGCCGAGCCGTCCGGTGATTCCAAAATCGCCGGTCGCGTGCTGCCCCGTCGCCGGTCCGATGCGGATTGAAGTTCCCTCAGGCACGAATTGCGCAGTCACTTCGCGCACCGAGCGTCCATGCCAGTCGAGCGGGAGGATGCCGTGCGCGAGCGCCAGCGTGCCGCCAAATTTCAGCGCGGTGAGCGGGCCGTCGGCGCTCACGGTGCCGGTGAGCGTGCCGCCGAGCGGCCAATCCACTCCCGTGAGCCGCGACACGGCGCGCAAGTCGAGTTCACGGGTCTCGAGATGCACGCGGCCGACCGTATCGTCGTTGAGCAGGCGCGCGAAGTTCACATCCGGCCAGCGCTGCCACAGATCGAGCGGGAGAAACGCATCGCCTTGCAGGCACACGCGGCCGTCGTGCAGCACGCGCATACCGCGGAGGTTCACCGCACTCGGGCCGACGCTGATGCCTGCGGTGAGCACCATGCCGTCCTCCGCGAGGCGGAATTTCTCACACTGCACCTCGCCGGGGCGGTACGCACCCGCAGCCTCGGCATCGAGCGGCAGCGTGCCGCCGGGCCCGAGCAGCCGGAAGCGGTTCAGTTTTGCGGAAAATTTTCCCTCGTGGTTTTCACCCGCGCCTTTTCCTGACCACGTCGCCTCGATGCCGCCGCCAAGCGGCGTCGGCAGGATGTACGGCGTGAGCAGGGTCCGGTACACGCCGAGGTCGCGCGCCGAGAGCCGCCATTCGCCGGAGTAGCTGCCGTCGGCGAGGCTGATGCGTCCGGTGCCGCGCAGGATGTCATCGGCGTGCGAGACTTGCGCGCTGACAATTTCCAGTTCGCGGCCATGGAAGATCAGCGCCGCATTCAGGCTGTCGATCGGCGCCGTTCGCCACTGGAGCGCGTTCCCGCTCACGACCATCTGGCCTTCGTATTTTGCCGGGGCATCCCGCTGGACGCCGCTCCCGCTCACCGCGCCGCGGATGAAGAGTTGCCCGGCAGTGTACTTGAACTCCGGCAGCATGAGCGCGGACAGCTCGGTGAGATTGCGGATGTCCGCATCCACCTTGAAATCGAACTGCCGGTCCCACCACCGCAGGCCCGGCTGCGGCAGGGCCATCGTGCCTTTCACTGCGAGCTGATTTCGCCCCTGCCGGAGTGCCAGCTCGTGAATCTGAAGCCGCTGCTCCGTGAGCGAGAGGCCGAGCACAAGCGAGTCCCACTGGCGCGACTCCCACTGGAATGCGCCGGCATCGAAGCGCAGCGTCGCCTCGGATTTCGCGACATCGGTCGGTGTCCCGTGGAAGGTGAAATTCCCCGAGTTCAGCACGCCGCCCACGGCTTCGCCGAGGCCGAGAAATGAGGCGAGGCCCGCGACGTTGATCTTGGAAAAATTCCCGCTGCCGTCGAAGCGCAGCCGCCGGTCGTCGAATGCCGCTTCGGCCTGCGCCTTGATTTCTCCGCCGAAGGCCACGAACGCGACGGACAGCCCCAGCTTTCCCTTCGCAAAATCGGCGAGCGACACACTGAGGCTTTCCATCGTCACATCCGGCGCGAGCCTCATGCCTGAGATCGTCGCGCGCCCTTCATTCAACGAGGTCCGCGCGCGCACGCCGGTGAAGTCCTTCCGGCCCTGCTCCGTCTTCATCGCGATCTGCGTGGCGCGCAGGGAGCCCGATGCCGTTTCGCTCAGCGAAAAATGCGCGCCTTTCACGCGCAGCCAGTCGTTGTCTCCGCGGTCCAGGATCAGCTCCGCATTTCGCACGGTGTAAAGTCCCGGCTGCGTCCCGCGCATCGCGAGCGCACGTTGCAGCCAGTTCGTCCGCGGCTCGTCGCCGGGATCCGCATCCGAGCCGTGCGGCAGGGACAGGCGCGCGGTCACATGGTCCATCTCAAGCTCGCGGAACCACAGGCCGTTTCCGCCCATGGGGTGGAAGCCGCATTTTTCCGCGCCCGCGCGCACCCAGGCGGCGACCGGCGCGGGAAAAATATTGCTCCACGCGAGCCACGCACGCGTGCGGCGGATTTCGATGCGCGTCTCCGCGCCGGTCTCCGCACGATAGCTCCAGAATAGATCGTGGATGACGACCGGCTCGAAAAGATTTCCCTCCACGGTGCCCATCGCGAGCGTCGCACCGCTCTGCCATGCGCGGAATTTCAGGCACGCCCGCACGACATGCGGAAATACGGGCGCTTGCACGGCGATGCACAGCAGCAGCACCACCCACAGCACGAACAGGCGGAGGCGTGCGACGAAGCCGCGCCGCTTCCTTTTCCGGGGCGCTGCGGGGACTTCACTGGCTGCGGTTAACTCAGGATTTTCGATCACGGGCCGAGCATGGTACGCCACCCGCGTGGAAAAAGGAAGCGCGTGCGTTGCACCGTGCGCTCACGGTTTCGGCGAGGGGGTCGGGGTCGGAGGCTTCGGCGTCGGCGTCGGCGTGGGGATGGGTGTCGGCGTCGGCGGCTTCGGAGTCGGAGTCGGCGTGGGAACGGGTGTGGGCGGCTTCGGTGCCGGCGTCGGCGCTGGCGTGGGCGTAGGCTTTGGCGAGACGACACGCGCGGGGCTGAAGCGCCGCACTCCGATCACTCGGAATTTGTAAAAGCGATCCAGTGTGGCATCGGGATTTTTCGCGACGTTGGCAAAGTCGGGCAGCGACTTGTCGCCGGTGTCCACGTAGCGCTCGATGGTCGCGGAGCCGCGATAATCGGCGGCGACGGTGTCCGAGTCCTCGTTCCACACGGCCTGATCCGCAGTGTCGGAGGACTTGCGCTTTTTCAGCGACTGCACGCGCAGGTGGACGGTGAAGGAATTCGATTTCGTCGTGACGCGGGAATAGATCTGGCCGTACGGGATTTCGCGCGCGTTGTCGCCGGTGAGTGCGTAGTCCTTCCACCATCCGTTGCGGACGCCGGCGAGCGTCGTGCCTTTCGGGACGAGCTGCATGTCGCAGATTTCGGAGGCGGCGCGGAACATGCCGCCCTTCACCGGATCGTCGAAGCGCTCGTCGAATGCCTTGAGGGTTTCTGTCGCGTCCACCTCTTTGCGAAGCACGGCGTTGTAGCCGCTCTTGTAGCTGCCCATCGCAGAATTCGGAATGGCGGTGAGGCGCACGGACTTGAGCACCCCGTGCAGCGCAGTCGCGCGGCGGATGTACGTGAAGGGCGCGAGCTGGTAGTTGAGGTTGATTTTGCCCGCCGTGGAACAGGGCTCGCTGATCGCGTAGGGCTCGACGATCGGCATCGTGAAAAGATCGAGGAAGGCGTGATCGTGCGGCCTGACGAAACCGGGATGCGCCGCGCCCGCGGGAGGGTTTGCGCAGAAAAGCAGGGTGCGCCACGGCTGCACGGGATTCATCGCGGAGCCGACGGGCAGGGAGCCGAAGACGACGGGCGAATGGATCTGGCGGTTCGGCGTGACGCTGGGCGTGCTCCACCAGTCGCCGGTGATGCCGACGGTGCCGTAGTAGTCGTCGGGCTTGTTCACGTAGCAGCCGTCCTGGAAGTAGCTCGGGCCATTATCCCAGTCGCCGGGGGAGCCGTTGAGCAACGCCGCAGCCTTCGTCCCGCGCGCGACAATGGGGTTGCCGGAACTGGTTGCGGGAGTGCCGGCGCGTCCGTCAAAAAGATCGCCGTGGAATTTTCCACCAGCGACGGTGCCCCCGTCGCCATTGCGCAGGCTGTGGACGATCGCGGTATCGGCGGAATCGTAGCCGGGATCCGTCTTCGTGCCAGCGTACCCGGCGTAGAAATTCGCCGGAACGAATTTTTGCGCCGCGACCATCCGCAGGTCGCCACCGGCGGGACCATTGGGATCCACCTGCAGGCTGCGCACGGTGTCGGCAGTGTTGACGAGGTTGAATTTTCCCGAACCGATCCGGTTGTTGAAATCCCGGTCCGCACCGGGGCTTCGCGGCTGCGGCCAGGTGCCGGGCGGGAAGCGCAGATTCACGGTCTGCACGAGTGTGTCGGCTCCCGGCGCAGTGGCGTAGCCCGCGTGGATTTCCACGGTGACATCGCCGCCGACGAAGGAAAACTTCCCCTTGTTTTCGCTGGGGTTGATCGGGATTTCGTCGCTGACGAACGCGTAGTCTTTCTCCTCGTCAAATTTGATCATGCCCGATGGCTGGATGGTCTTCGTCCCGTCATTGCCCGTGCCTCCCCAATACCGAAAGGCGGCGAACGTGCCAGTGTAGGCCGTATTGTGCGCGCCGCCGCTGCCGTAGCCGCACCGCGAGGTGACCAAGTTCACGAGGTTGTCGCGGAAGACGCCTGTCCTCCCGTTGATCGAGAGCTTGTCCATCCCCTTCACCACGTAGCGCACGAGCGGGCTCCACGTCCATGACGCAGCCGTGGGGCTGAATGGCTGGAGCACGAGTGCGACCCGCATCTTGTCCGGTTTGCCTGCCGTGTCGTTCGACGCGTAGAAGACGAGCATCGCCTCCGTGATCGTGGGAAATCTCCCGAAGCCCTTCGTGCCATCGCCCGCGCTCCCCGTCGGCGGCACGAGCGGCACGATCTGCGTCTCGCCGCTCACGGCATCCGGCATCTGGCGTGCAGGCGCGTATTCGTAGCGCGGCGGGAGCGCCGTGTCCGCCGCGTAGGCATTGGTTCCCATGCGGATGAGATCCACCATTTCGGTGAGGATCTGATCGCGGACATTCAGCGCGTATTTCACCGTGAGATTCCCGCCGAGGCCGGGAATGTCCCGCGCGGTGAGATGCTGGAGATACTTGTAGATCTCCTTGTTGCGCTCGATCTGCCAGTCGAGCGCAGGGCGCTGGCTGCTCGGCGGCGTGAAGCCAAAATCCGGCAACTGCATGAATGGCACATTGGGATGCACCAGCCGGTTGTTCACGGGATCGCGCAGGTAGATGCTATAGCGCTGAAAATAGTACGGAAACCCGTTCACGCTGCCGCAAAATGCGAGGAGTTCGTCCTTCGCATTCCGCGGACGGAGCGGCGCCCCGCTCTTGCCGCCGTTCGGATCCAGCTCCTGCTGGAGCTGCCAGAGCAGCACGCGTGGCGTGTTGAACGCCGTCACCTCCGCACAGCGCGCGTTCGCGGTGAGGAAAAATTTCGCCCGCTCGATGTCCGCCGCGGCCAGCCGTCCCGAGGTGGAGCGCTGCCCCGCCGCGTCCAGCAGATTGGCCTGGAAGGCCAGCTCGTCCACATTGGCAAAGAGCCGCTCGGTATCCGAGGGGATCGGCGTCGGCCCGCCGCTCGTCACCGAGGTGGAGACCGTCCCGCCCCTCGTCCCGCCGTAGTTCACCCGCGGGACGGTCTGGTAATATTTTACCAGCATGGCGTCGTGCTGCGCCGTCGTCATCGAGTCCCCGGCGGGCACCGCATACGCGGGGAGAAAACCGAACACCGAGCTCAGGCACGTCATCGCAGGATGGCCGGGGTAGCGCTGGTACTCACCCTTCACCGGCATGCGGTCGCGGAGCTGATTCTCACCGAAGGGCGAAGTCGCCACGTCGCCCACGGCCCACGCGTGATCCCAATACGTGCCCTCGCTGTTCACGTTGATGTTCAGCTTCGAGGTCTCGTCATCCGTCCAGAATGCGACGCGCCCCACGAGGGGATTTCCGGCCGACGGCTTGTTTGGATCGCCGTCCGGGAGTTTCGTCCAGTTCGCCTCCATGCCGTCACGCCCGGTGCCGGTCGGTGAAGTGAGCCGGCCATCGCGCAGCACGTAGATCCACTGCACCGGCATCGGCGCGGGATTCGCGGTGACGCCCGCCTTTGACACCAGCGTCGGATCATACGTCGGCGAGAGCACCGGCCTGCCCGACGACTGCGGCCCGCCGAAGGCCGGCACGTTTTTCAAATCAAAGCCCTCCACACCATCCTGCGCCCCCGCCGTGCCGCCCGAGGGCGAGAGGCCCGTCGGATCGAGGATGGGATACCGCGCCGTCACTTTCTCCGTGATGCCCTCGAGCGTGATGAAGCCATTCGGGTCGCCCACGAGCAGCGGCGCGTTCAGATCCGTGAAAAGCGCGGGCTGCGTGACCCAGTTCGGGGGCACCTCAGTGTTGAGATTTGCCGACGCGATCCAATCCGCGCCCGGTGCCGTGACCATCGTCGCGGACGAATACAGCTTGAACGAGCGCCCGGCTTTCCCTCCGGAATCGTACGTGCGGATCATTCCCGGCTGCGTCGCAAACGTGAGCCGCGCGCCCCCGCCCTTCACCGTCGCGGACGCCGCGGGGATCTCCCAGCTCTGCGTCGCATCCGAGATCTGGCCGATGACCACATTCACCGCCACGTCGGAAAGCTGCCGCACCATCGTCTCCGACTCATAGCCCGAAACCTCGCGCCGCACGCCGGAGGACGCCATGAAAAAACCCACCACCACCGTCGCGACGAGCAGGACAAACGAGAGCACCAGCACGAGCGCCACTGCTTGCTTGGAACCGGGCTTCATGGGGGCGGGGCCGGACACGGGCGGGGAAAATCACACGCCGCGCGGTGCGGCACAAGATCGGAGATGTTGGAGGTTGAATGGCCGCGCATTTCCCGCGAGAGGGTCGGTGTGCCCGACGAAAATTGCCGCGCCCCGTTCTTCCTGCTCGGTCCGACTGCCGTCGGGAAAAGCGCGCTCGCCGTGCAGTTCGCCGAGCGCATCGGCGGCGAGATCATCGGCGCGGATGCGTTCCAGATTTACGCCGGCCTCGACGTGCTCAGCGCAAAACCCGCGGCGGAATTGCGCTTGCGCGTGCCGCACCATCTCATCGGCGAAGTGCCGCTCACCACGCGCTTCGACGTCGCGCAGTGGCTCGCGCGCGCGAAGGAATGCATCACCGACATCACCGCGCGGGGCCGCGTGCCCATCGTCTGCGGCGGAACCGGCCTCTACATCCGCGCGCTCACGCACGGCCTCGCGCCGCTGCCCGGTGCGGATGCCGCGCTGCGGGCCTCGCTCGAAAAGGAACCGTTGCCCTCACTCGCCGAACGCCTGCGCTCGCTCGATCCCGCGACCACCGTGGACCTGCGGAATCCGCGCCGCGTCATCCGCGCGCTCGAAGTCTGCATCCTCACCGGCCGTCCATTTTCCACCTTCCGCTCCGAGTGGACCGGCGACGCCGCACCGCGCGGAGTCATCCTTTCGCGCCCCCGCGACGAACTCCACGCTGCGATCAGCGCGCGCACCGAAGCGATGTTTTCCGCCGGCGTGATCGGGGAAGTCGCCAGCACCGGCGAGGTCGGCCCCACCGCCGCGCAGATGCTCGGCCTCGCGGAAATCCGCGAACACATCGCCGGACGCCTCACACGCGAGCAGTGCATCGCGGCCATCGCGCTCGCCACGCGCCAATACGCCAAACGCCAGCTCACCTGGTTCCGCCGCGAGCGCGCATTCCCGTGGATCGATCTCTCCTCGTTTTCCGATCCCCTTGCGGAAGCGCTTTCAATTTTCGGAACACCCAAATCCTTGGGCGTTGGACGTTGCGCGTTGCGCGTTGGGCGTTGAAAAATCAGAACACAAACGGCACCCCGAGCTTCTTAAACTCTGCGCGCTGCTCCTTCAGCCACTTCTCGCCGAGCCGCTCCATCCCGCCGTCCGCCCGGAATTTCACGATGAACGCATCCACTTTTTTCTTCAGCTCCGAGTCGCCCTTCTTCATCGCCACGGCCCAGCCCTCCTCCTTGAACGGCTGCAGGATCGCGCGCGTCGTCTCCGGGTTTGCCTGCCAATTCCGCAGCGTGGACATCTGGTCGTAGATGAATGCGTCCGCCTTGCCCTGCGTGACCTCGATCACGCACGCCGTGTCCTTGTCAAAGTCGAGCACCGTGGCCTTTTTCAAATTCGCCTTCGCCCAAAGCTGCCCGGTGGTGCTGCGGACGACCGCGACTTTTTTCCCCTCGGCGTCGAGGTCCGTGATGCCGCCCACATTGCTCTTGGCGCCCACGAGCAGGCACAGAGCGGTATGCACGTACGGCTCGGAAAATTCCACATTGCGCCCGCCTTCCTCCGTCGCGGTCATCGAGGAAATAATCACATCAATGCTCCCCGCCTGCAGCGCGGCGACCAGGCCGCCGAACGGCATGTTTTGCAACTCCACACGCCGCCCCAGATTTTCCCCGAGCGCGCGTGCAAGGTCCACGCTCACGCCAGCGGGCTGCCCCTGCGTGTCGCGCATCTCGAAGGGCGGATAGCTCATGTCCATGCCCACGCGCAGCGGCTTCGGCCCGGATTTTTCGCACGCGGAAAATAGGAGGATCGGCAGCAGCAGGAGGATCAGTCGGCGGTTCATCCGCTCCCGTTGCCGGAAAAAACGCGCGCGGCAAAGCACCGATTGCGCGCACGCCCTCTCAACTCTCAACTCTCAACTTTCAACTTTCAACTCTCAACTCTCAACTCTCAACTCGCCATCACTGCGCCGGCAGCGGGTCGCGCAGTTCGAACGCCTTCTTCCACCCGAGCTTTTCCGCGACCTGCGCGGGAAATGCCCACGCGGATTTTTCCGGCGCATAAATCCGCACGCGGCTGCGCTCCGCCGCCATCGCCGCAGCCTGCGGGAGGTCGAGGTACTTCAGCACATTCAGATACGCCGGCCCGCTTTCGTGCGACGCGGACATCCGGTGCAGGTCGAGTCGTGCAATCCCGTCCTCGAAGAGTGACGCGTAGAGCGTGTTCCCCGCCATCGTGTGCTGCGACTGGAGCCACAGCGGCGTCTTCGCGTACGGCGTCGCGCGCAGTGCGGCGATCGCGCGGCGGATGTCCCACACCTGCATCGCGTCGAGCGTCTGGCCGACGAGGTAAAACCGGCGCAGGCGCTGCGTCTGCTGCTTCTCCGAGCCGCCCCACGCCGTCGGGCCGATGCCGCGGGGGCACACGTAGGCCATCGCCCATTTTGAGTCGTCAAACATCTTCTTCTCGTCGGCAAAACCGTGTCCGTCTGCACCCTGACGGTCCGCCGGTGCGAACAGCTTCCCAAAATTCCCCGCCATCATGTGCCGGAAATCCTGCCATGCATTTTCATCGAGCACATTGAGCGCGACGAGTTCGAGATCCTGCGGCTTCACATCCACATGATGCGCGACGTAGAGCCGCAGCGACCACGGCGCCTTCGGCGTGAAATCCCACGCGTGCAGCACCACTCCGCCATGCTCGGCGGTCCCCGCGTCGTGCAGATCGAGATCCGGCGCGGTGACCGGCCAGCCGGCGAAACTTTTTTCCCGCAGCGCAGTCATCCAGCCGTCCCGCATCTTCGCCCACTGCGCCGCGTCGGCCGGGATCTCCGGCACCTTTGCGGCGGGAACAAATTCGGAATCAATCGTCGTGTTCTTCTCATCCGAGGGCAGCGCCGAGAAAACGCGGAGCTGCTCGGGCTGGAGGCGCTTCGTCGCGCCCTCGTCGAGCACCGCCATGGAGTCCGCATTTTTCAGCCACCGCTCGAACCAGTGGAACGCCCCGACGTTCAGCGGCTGCGTATCCTTGTGCGGGCCCTCCGCGATTTGCAGTCCGATCTTCGCCTCCGCGCCGAGCGCGCGGTAGATGCGGCGCGTGCTGTTGTAAATCGAGACGACGCCATCGAGCGGAAAAATTGTGTCCTTGTCCGTGTTGCAGATCAGCAGCGGCCGCGGCGCGATCATCGCCGCGACGCGGTCGTAGTCCCAGCGGTACGTGTTCACCATGAACATGCAGTCGCAGTGCCCCTCGACCGTGCCGTCCACGACATGATTGTGCAGCGTCGTGATCCCCGCGGTGGGCGCGGCCACCTTCACGCGATCGTCGAGCGCCGCGATGTACCACGAATACGCGCCACCGCCGCTGCGCCCCGTCACGCCGATGCGTGCGGGATCCACATCCGGCCGCGACACGAGGTAGTCGAGCCCGCGAATGCCGAACCACGTCTCGATCCCCGCCGGCGTGTAGCCGCGTGAAAACCACCACCAGCGTCCCTTCGAATACGTGCCGTGATGCTCGCCGCGGACCTCGCCGAGTTCCACCGTGTCAATCGTGAGGCACACGTAGCCGTGCCGCGCGAACCACTCGCCGTGGTGTTGGTAGCCGGTCTTGTTGCCGAGCGTCACGCCGTCCTTCACCACGACGGCGTGGCCGCTCACGTAGAGGATCGCGGGCTGCCGTCCCTCCGATTTTTCCGGACGGTAAAGATTCGCCGTCACGTACAGTCCCGGCGACGCTTCATAGTGCATGTTTTCCACCACGAAGCCGTCGCCCTTCACCTCGCCGGTCTTCACGACATTGAGCGGCGTGCGCTCCGGCATCGGATCGAGGCCGAGCATCTCCGCGAGCTGCCGCTTCATCGCCGCGCGCGTCGTCTCCCACTGCTCCAGCGAGGTCGGCTCCGCGAGCGGATGGCTGTCGATGCTCGCGACCTCGCGCGCAAAATAATCGGCGAGCATCCGGTTCGCGCGCGTCGCGGCCTGCGGTTCTGCGGCGTGGAGCGCAGGCAGAAAAAGTGCGAGCGAGAAGAGCAGCGTGAGCGCCGCACGGACGCGGCTATTTTCTGGTGGCAAGGTATTCGAGGACATCACGGAGTTCGGAGCGGGTGATCTGATCGCGGATGATCTCCGGCATCGGCGACGGCGCGCTCATGCGGGTCTTCACGTTTTTCACGGCGACGGTGACGGAGTGCGGCTTGCCCGCGCCGTCCACGGTCTCGACTTGGAGCTGCTCTTTCGTCTCGCGCAGCAGACGGCCGACGACGGTCGTCTTGTCGGTCAGTTCCAGCACGACGATCTGGAAACCCTCGGCGATCTTCTTGTTCGGAAAAATGATGCTCTCGAGGAGGTATTCACGATCCTTCGTCGCGCCGATCTTCGAGAGGTCCGGGCCGACGAGGCTGTCGCCGCCCTCGCACTTGTGGCACTTGAAGCACTGCGCAATCGCGTGCTCGCGGAAGGTTTTCTTCCCCCGATCGGCGTCGCCGCCCGCAATCGCGAGGCGGTATGGCGCGAGCGGATCGTCCTTCGGCAGCGCATCCGTCCACTGCTTCACGCGGGCCGAGAGACCGGCGCGCTTTTTCGCCGCCTCGTACACATCGAGCCGCACCTCGGGCGCGAGCTTGCCGGCGATCAGGCTGTCCATCAGTCCCGCGAGGAGCTTCTCCGCCTCGGGCGTCTTGCTCTCCGCGAGCGCGGCGACTGCACCCTGCTTTTCAGCCACAGGAGCATTTGAGGAGAGGACATCGCTCACCGTCGTGAGTGCGGCCACGGGGTCGGCGGCGACGAGCGCCTTGAGCCCCTCCGCGCGCAGCTTCGGATCACGATCCGTGAGCGCCTCTTTGGCGGCCTTCGCGAGATTCGGATGTTTCAGCGAGGCGAGCGCGCGCAGCGACTCCGCGCGCGCGGCCTTACCGGCCTTGTCATTCGCGACGACCGCAGACAGCGCATCGCCGCCGCTGCGCAGCTTGAGCTTCGCCGTGGCCGCGGCCGCGCTCTCCTGCACGCTGCCGGGCGAGCCCGTGAGAATGGCCGCAATGACCGGCGTCAGCGCAGCCGATGCGTCGGAATCCGCACGCTGCGGAAGCGGACGCCAGAGATTGAGCAGGCGATCCTTTGGGCTCGGGTTCGCCCACGCCGCGAGCGCGACCAGCGCTTCCTTGCGGCCCACTTCGTTCGCCGAATTGTCCGCGGCAAAAGTCGCGAGCGCCTTTGCATTCACAGCCTGTCCGAGCCGGTAGTGCGCGTTCACGATGCGGAGCAGCGTGTTGCGGTCCGAGATTTTCCTTTCGCCGAGCAGCCCGGCGAGCGCCGGCATCGCCTCGGAAATCGGCACGTCGTGAATCGCACGCGCAGCCTCCAGCACGACGGACTGATCCGCGTCCTTCAGAAACGCCGCGACCTGTGCGCTCTTCAGCCTGCGCAGCGCGACCACCGCCGCGCCGCGCACCGCTGCGCTCGGGTGATTCGCACGCGCCGCGAGCGTCGCCGCATCCGCGCAGCCGGTGAGGCCCATGACGCCGGCGTGCCGGATGAGCGGATCCTTGTCCGCATTGGCCTCGATCATCGCGAAGAGCGGATCGATCGCGGGCTTGTAGCCCGTCTTGCCGAGCGCGATGCCCGCGTAGAAACGCGCGCGCGGATGTGCGTCCTTCAGCAGCGCGATGAGTCTGTCATACGCGCCCTTGAAACTGCGGTCACCGAGCACGCGCGCGGCCTGTGCGCGCACTTCGCCGTCCTTGTCATCGAGCAGCGCCGCGACCGTCGTGAGCACCTGCGGCTGCTTCTTCGCGAGCTGCCCGAGACCCCACACGCCATGCACGCGAGCGAGCGTCGTCGCCCCGCTTTTCGCGGCGCGCGTGAGCGTGTCGGCGTCATTTTTCGTCGCGAGCTGGAACTGCGCGCCCTGCCGGATGCGCTGGTCGTCGTGCGCCAGAAGTTTTTCGAGTTCCGCCGCGGGCCGCGCGACCATCCCCTCGGCGAGCAGCTTCTTCACCTCGGCCTGCTTCGCGATGTCCGCGTCGGGCGCGGTGAATTTGAAAATGCGGCCCTTGTCCACGCCGCTCCAGCCCTCCACCCAGTCGAGCACGTAGAGCGCGCCATCCGTGCCGAATTCCACATCCGTCGTCAGCACGCCCTTCACGAAGTCACGCCGCTCCTTCAGCTTGAAAGTCGAGCCCGCCGGCTCCAGCGCGATCTCATGCACCACGCTCGCGCTCGCGCCGCCGCGGAAATCGCTGAGGTAAAAACGGCCCGCGTATTTTTTCGAGAGGCCGGTGCCGGGATTGAACGTGAGCCCGCTCGGGCCGTTGCTGATGTTCGCGATCGGCGGCACGATGTAGCGCGCCTTCCTGCCCTCCTTGTCGTCCCACAGCAGCTCGCGATTCCACGGGCCACGGTCGTCGAGGTATTGAAAAGTCATGCGCCATCCGCAGTCGCCGCCCTCGACGAGCTGCACGAAGCGCGCCTTGTCGCCGCTGTCCGAATTGTTGTCGCCGGTGAAAAGATTTCCGAGATCGTCGAACGCCAGCTCCTGCGGATTGCGCACTCCGGTCGCGAAGACTTCGAACTCCGTGCCATCGGGATTGCAGCGCAGGATCGCGCCGGTGTCCGTCACCTCGGACTGTTTGCCGTCCTTGCCCTTCACATTCAGCCCGCGGTCGCCGATGCTCCAATACAGCTTCCCGTCCGGCCCGAAACGCAACCCGTGCATGTCGTGCCCGCGGAACGCAAACTTCACGCCAAAACCCGAGAGCAGCTTCTCCTGCTTGTCGGATTTCCCATCGCCGTTCGAGTCGGTGAAGTGCCAGAGGTTGGGGATGCACGTCCACCACACCTCGTTGCCTCGTGCCAGAATTCCAGCACCCGTGCCATCAAGCGCGTCGCGGAATCCGTCGGCGAAAATGGTGCTCTTGTCCGCGCGCCCCACGCCCTTCGTGTCCTCCAGCACCACGATGCGCTCCTCGAAAGTCTCGAAGTTCTCCGCGAACTTTTTCGGGTCGGGGTAAAACTTGTGCATCATCGCGAGCCGCTCATCCGTCGAGCGCGAGGCGATGTCGGCATCGAGCCAGTTCATGTGCCCGCGATTGTCCACCACGCCGCCCACCACCGGCTTGCCGCCGACCTGCCGCCCCTCCTGCCGGTAGCTCTCGGC
>JANXZI010000662.1 GCA_025355595.1 Spartobacteria bacterium | reverse complement strand
CTTTCCTCGCTCGGCGAAAAAATGCCCGCTGGCGTGCAGGCGAAGCTCGGCCCCGATGCGACCGGCCTCGGCTGGGTGTATCAATATTACCTCGATGTCGCTCCGGCGAAGTCACCGAACGGACGCGGCTACGATCTCGGTGAGCTGCGTTCCGTGCAGGACAGTTTCATCCGCCATCAACTCAACGCCGTGCCCGGCGTCGCCGAGGTCGCGAGCATCGGCGGCTTCGTGCGGCAGTATCAGATCGAGGTGGACTCGCTAAAAATGCGCGCTGCCGGCGTGTCGCTGAACATGGTGATGGCGGCAGTGGGCGAATCGAACTTGAACGTCGGCGGAAAGACGATCGAGGAGAACGGCATGGAGTTCGTCGTGCGCGGCGTGGGGTTGATCGGGAGCGTGGAGGACTTGGAAAAAATCGTGCTCATGGAAAAGGACGGCACGCCCATTCGTCTGAAGAACGTGGCGCGGATCGAACTCGGCGGCGACTTCCGACGCGGCACGCTCGACGTGGACGGCCATGAAGTCGTGGGCGGCACCGTCGTGATGCGCACCGGCGCAAATCCGCGCGAGGTCATCGAGCGAGTGAAGGCAAAGATCGCGCTGATCGCACCGAGCCTGCCACCCGGCGTGACGATCAAACCATTCTATGATCGCAGCGAACTCATCGGCCGCATCATCGGCACATTGAAGCGCGCACTGACCGAGGAAATCCTGCTCGTGACGCTCGCGCACATCATCTTTCTGTTTCACTTCCGCAGCATCCTCATCGTCACGCTGCCGCTGCCCGTGAGCATCCTGATCTCGTTCATCCTCATGCGGGAATTCGGCATCACGTCAAACATCATGAGCCTCGCCGGCATCGCCATCGCCATCGGCGTGCTCGTGGATGCGGCCATCGTGATCACGGAGAATGTCATCCGCCAGTGCCAGCAGGCCGAAGTGGAAAAGGCGCGGCGGAGCACTGCCTCGGGTGGAACGGCCGGCCCGCCCGTTGCTTCCGGCGCGCGCCTCACCGCGGCGGAGACTTGGGAAGTCACCTTGCGCGCCGCGCAGCAAGTGGGCAGGCCGATTTTTTTCGCGATGGCGATCATCATCCTCGCCTTCGTGCCGGTGTTCGCGCTGAGCGGACAGGAGGGAAAACTTTTTCATCCGCTCGCCTTCGCAAAGACCTTTGCGATGCTCGGCTCCACGCTGCTCGCGGTGACGATCGTGCCCGTGCTCTGCACGCTGCTGGTGCGCGGTCCTTTCCATTCCGAAGAGCGAAACCTCGTGATGCGCCTGCTGCTGAAGCTCTACGATCCCGCGCTCGATTTCGCCCTGAAAAATCGCGGTGCGGTCCTCACCGCAGCCGCGATCATTTTTATCGGCGCGCTCGCGCTCGTGCCGCAGATGGGCACGGAATTCATGCCGCCGCTCAATGAGGGCAGCCTGCTCTTCATGCCCAGCCTCGTGCCCGCGACCGCACTCTCGGAAGTGAAACGCGTGATGGCCTGGCAGGATCAAGTCCTCGCGAGTTTCCCCGAAGTGCGCAGCGCAGTCGGCAAACTCGGTCGCGCGGACACGGCGACGGATCCTGCGCCGACGGAGATGATCGAGACGACGATCCTGCTGAAGCCGGAGCGCGAATGGCGCATCGGCATGACGAAGGAAAAACTGGTCGCGCAGATGATGGACGCACTGCGTGCAGTGCCGGGCTCGGTGCCCGGATTCCTCCAGCCCATCGAAGGCCGCGTGCTCATGATTTCCACCGGCATCCGCTCGCAACTCGGCGTGAAAATTTTCGGCGACGATTTGCAAAAGCTCCAGCGCGCGGCGTTCGATGTGCAGCGCATCGTGCAGGACGTGGACGGCGCGACGGGCGTCACGCCCAGCCGAAACCAAGCCAAGCCGTACCTCGAAGTGCGCGTGAACCGCGACGCGCTGCAGCTCTACGGAATGAGAGCGCAGGACGTGCTCGATGTCGTGGAGGTCGGCCTCGGTGGAAAGAACATCACGACCGCAATCGAAGGCCGGAATCGTGTCCCCGTGCAGGTGCGCCTGCAACGCAGCGAGCGCGAGGATCTCACGCGGCTCAGGGATGTCCTCGTCACCGCGCCCGCATCTCCCGATGGCAGGCCGGGCAAAGTCATTCCGCTCGGCCAACTCGCCGACATCCAGCGCGCCGAAGGCCCCGGCGAAATCGCGAGTGAGAACGGACGCCAGCGCGCGTACGTGCAGGCGAATGTGAGCGGGCGCGACCTCGGCAGCTTCGTGGAAGACGTGAAGACCCGCGTGCAACGCGACATCGCTCCGCAACTCGCTGCGCAGGGAATGACCATCGAATACAGCGGCGAATACGAAAACCAAATCCACGCCGCGCAGACGCTGAAGCTCATCGTGCCCGCCGTGCTCTTCATCATTTTCCTGCTGCTGCACCAGCTCTACGGCAAGGCGCGCGAGGCCGCTCACGTCCTTCTCGCCGTGCCTTTCGCGCTGAGCGGCGGTGTGTTTTTGCAATACGCGCTCGGGTGGCATTTCAGCGTGGCGGTGTGGGTGGGTTACATCGCGCTGTTTGGTACCGCGATTCAGACCGCCGTGGTCATGGTCGTGTATCTCGAAGAAGCCGTGCAGCGGAAACGCCAGCAGCTCGGCGCGGCCTTTGGTCGCGCGGATCTCATCGCCGCAGTGAAAGAAGGCGCGCGTCTGCGGCTG
>JANXZI010000660.1 GCA_025355595.1 Spartobacteria bacterium | reverse complement strand
TGCCCGCGGCGCGCGTCGCGAGCTTCGCGTCGGCGGGGAAGTGCGGGATCTTCGCGAGCAAATCCGCGGCGATCTTGCCTGAGACGAACGCATCAAGTTCCGCCGCAAGTGCGGAGTTCTCGCTCTTCCATGCGTTGAAAGTGGCCGTCCACTCGGCGTGCTTCGCCCCGAGATTCTTCTCGTGCTCCGCAAAAAAGGCGCGCGTCTCGGCGCTCACAAAAAAATGTTCCTCGGGCAAGCCGAGTCCCTTACGCGCGGCGTCCACGAATTTCGCGCCGCCCTCGCCGTGCGCCTTCGCGGTGCCTGCGACTTCCGGGATGCCTTTTCCGATCAGCGTCCTGGCGATGATGATCTGCGGCTTGCCCGTCGCGGCCTTCGCATTATCAAACGCCGCGAGCACCGCACCGAGGTCGTTGCCGTCAATTGTCTGCACGCCCCATTCGATTGCCTCGAAGCGTTTCGCCGCATTTTCGCTCTGCGTGGCGTCGGCCATCGCGTCGAGCGTCACGTCATTCGAGTCGTAGAAAAGGATCAGGTTATCGAGCTTGAAATGCCCGGCGAATGCGATGGCCTCCATCGCCACGCCCTCCTGCATGCAGCCGTCGCCCGCGAGTGCGACGATGTGGTTGTCGAAAATCGCGTGCTTCGTGGTGTTGAATTTCGCCGCCGCCATTTTCTGCGACACCGCGAAGCCGACCGCATTCGCCACGCCCTGGCCGAGCGGGCCGGTCGTCGCCTCGACGCCCGGCGTCTCAAACTGCTCCGGATGCCCCGGCGTGTGGCTGCCGAGCGCGCGGAAATTTTTCACCTCCTCCAAGGTCATGCGCTTGTAGCCACTGAGGTGCAGCCACGAATAAAGGAACATGGATCCGTGGCCGGCGCTGAGGACGAACCGATCGCGGTTGAGCCACTTCGGGTCGGCGGGATGGTGCTGGAGCGCGTGACCGAAGAGGACTGCGCCGATTTCCGCGCAGCCCAGCGGCAGCCCGAGATGGCCGCTGGAGCAGGCGTGGACGGCATCCATGGAGAGGCCGCGGGATTCATTGGCGGCGCGGGAAAGGGCTTCGGTGTTCAGTACAGGCATGGTCGTGTGGGTCGGTTTCGTTGTTGAAAAAGAGCGCGCACAGTAAAAGGCCACGTGTGCCAGTCAAGAGCGCAGGGCAGAGCGGCTCGCGCAAAGCAGGCGAGGTTTTCAACCTCGCGCGGCAGGAGGGGCGCAGGTGGCCGGGTGGCGCGGAGCAAATGTAGCGCCGACGATTCCATCCCCACGCGGGACGGGCGCAAGTGGCGTGATGGCTCGGGAACCCGCCTGCGGTTTGCGGTGACCCGGCGCAAATTCCGGGATCAGAGTGCGCGTGCCTTTCAAAACACCCGCTCACACATCCGATGTTCCCGGCGGGTCGCCGGGAACGGCAGGCGGGTCGCCTGCGCTCGCCCGCGCGGGCTTTCCGCCCTCGCCTACTTTGCCTGCAGCAGCCGGCACGTCTCGCGGCCTTCGCGTCCGGGATAGGTCGCGGCGGGCTGCCACTCGCGAAGCAGCGTGAAGGTCGGCGAGAAAAAGCGGTCGAGTTCTTCGCGCGTGACGCCGTGCGGCGGACCGGATTCGCCGGGATCGAGGCCGGGATCGAGGTAGAAAATCGCGAGCAGATGACCGCCGGGCTTCAACGCGCTGGTGACCGCGGCGACGTACTTTTCGCGAAGCGAAGGATCTATGGCGCAGAAGCACGTGTGCTCGAACACCACGTCAAACGCGCCGCGCATTTTCGGCGGCAGCGCAAAAAAATCGCCGAGCTGATACCGCTCGCCGCCCACGGCTGGCTGCGTCTTCGCACGCGCGATGGCGGAGGGCGCGAGGTCGAGACCGACGACTTCATCCGCCGTCGCCGCGAGTGCGCGCACGTCGTGCCCGGTGCCGCAGCCGGGGACGAGCACGCGGCCATGCACAGGATTCGATTTTAGAAAATCAATCAGGGCCGGGTGCGGCGCGCCCTTTTCCCATGGCATGTCGCCAGTGCGGTATCGGTCTTCCCAGTCGGTCGGCATAGTCACTTGCGCCTCCAGATGCTCGCCTGCGCGACGCTCCATTGGAATTTCCGCGCGTGCTCGCGGATGAGGAATGGCAGATCCTTTGTGCTCACGAGATCAAAGTGTGGCGACAGCGCGGCCGTGAGTCCGTCGAGCGTCGTGCGGCGCGATTCGCCCGCCGCGAAACCGCCGAGCCAGTTTTCACGCGGCGTGAAATCTTCGAGCCAAGTGTAGGGCGATGTGATCACGAGCTGTCCCCCACCCTTCACCAGCTCCGGCAGTCGCCCGAGAAAACGCGATGGCTCGACGAGGCGGTCGATCAAATTTGCCGCGAGCACGACATCGAACCTTCCCAGCGATTCGCGCAGCGCCTGCGCATCGCCGTGCTCGAAGCAAACGCGACGCCGCTCGATGTCCGAGGGCACGCTCGCAAGCAATGGAGTGGTCAGCGCGCCTTCGTCCGTCCGCTCATAGGAAACGCTGCCGTCGCGAGCGAGCGTCGCAGCGACCTCGGTGAAACGGCGCGAGTAATCAATGCCGATCACTTCCGCGAAGTGCCGCGCGAGTTCAAACGACGAGCGACCCACGGCGCAGCCCATGTCGAGCGCCCGCGCTTTTTGCGGCAGCGCGGCGATGTCCACGCAATCGCTCACACAGCGCGCTGGATAATTCAACGCGGACGAGGGGCCGAAATCCCACGGCAGAACTTCGAGAGGTGCGCCGTAGTGGAAGAGCAGATACTCGGCGACGAGTTTGTCGGTTTCGTAGGGGTTCATCGGTTCCCCGCCTCAGCTCTTATTCGTATTCTTAATCTTGTTCTAAATCCTGCATCACGGGTCGCAGCCCCATGCGGATGGAGAATAGGAATATGACCAGGAATACGATGAAGATGGGGAAAATCGGGACGCATCACGCCTCGATCAGCGCGCGCATGTAGGCCGCCGGCTCGTAGTTTTCGATCAGCACGACGGTCTCGCCGTGGCGCGACATGCGGACTTGTGGGACGGCGATGTCGGGCGTCTTCGTCGGCGAAAAGAGGATGTCGTCGTGCGTTGCGTTCTTGCGGTTCGCGAAAAGATCCGGCGTCAATCTGCCGCCGAGATGATCGCTGCGCCCGGTGGCGACGTGCATCGTGCCGAGGATTTTTTCGTCCTGGATGTCGCGCCCGCTCACGGGCAGGCGCTGCGTGCCGAAGCCGAGTTCGCCGAGTTCGCCGGTCACGGGATCGCTCGTCAGCTTGGCGTTATGCTCCTCGACGGTCTTCGGGTTGCCGCGCAGGAACGTCGCTTTGAAGATGCGCCCCTTCTCCACATGCTGGAGTGCGACAGTGCCGTCCTCGTAGCGTTGCGGGAATTCGCCGCGCACGTCGGTCGGCACGAAGTAGATTTCGCCGGCGGGAAGATTCGCGATGTCCGGTCCCCCGCGGCAGAGCCCGTGGCTCTTCTGTGCTTCCTGTCCGCCAAGTTCGATGTGCAGCAGGTGGGGCTGGTTTTCAAAAACGAAATCAATCTCCACCCAGTCGGCGCGCGTCATGCCGACGCGGAGTTTTTCCGCCTCGCAGCTCACGTCGTCGTAATCCACGGCGAGCCCGCTGCGCAAAATGGTCGCGTTCATCCCGTGCATCGTCGCGCCGCGGAAGCCGAATTTTTTTGCGAATGCCGTGAGCGGCGCGGTCGCGGAATACGTCGAGATGCAGAGCACTATGTCGTATTTCGTGTAGATCGCCTCTTCCATCCGCACCTCACGGCCCTCGGGCGTGAAGGCGCTGTCCGGCAGATCGAGATTGCTGCCGCCGGTGACTTCGTAGGCAAACATCTCGCCGCCGGTGAGCCCGAGTTCCGCGAGCACGCCGTCACGCAGGCTGAGGTAAAATACATCGTGCGCGTTGCGCTGAATGCTGAGGTCGGGATTTTTCAGGAAGCGGAAATCCGTGATGTCGCGCGGGTCTTCGAGGTCAATCAGGATGCACACGCGCTGGCCGGCCTTCGGCGCAAAGACCGTGCGCA
>JANXZI010000643.1 GCA_025355595.1 Spartobacteria bacterium | reverse complement strand
GGCGTTCGTGTTCAACTTCGTCTGGCCGCGCGAATCGGATCTGGAGGCATGGGTGTTCCTGCTCGGAAGCCTCGCCGACGGGCCGCTGTGGGCGTGGGGGCCAAATGGCCCCGTGCCCGTGGATCCGTGGGGCCCGGAGGTCGTGCGCGAGACGACTGCCGCGCGCCGGCAGATGCTTGATGCGATGCGGACGCTCCAGCGCATCGGGAGTCAGGTCGTGCAGGTCCGGACGGATGCCGCTGCCGCCATCCCGCCCTCCGTGGATCTCGAGGCGCTCGGCGAGGAGGATGAGGAAAAAGAAACCGCGAAAAAGAAATCCATCGCGAAGGGTGCGAAGCCGAAAAAGCGGAAGTAGCAGCGAGGATCCGGACATTCGCGCACCTCGTGCACGGAGGCAGCTTTTTCGCTGGCATCCGTGCGCGGGGGCGCAATGTTCGCCGCCTTTTCAAAATGCAAGAGAGCCCGACATCCACTCGCGAACTTTACGACCGGCATGTGATCCCGACTTACGGGCGTTTCGATCTGCGGCTTGCGCGCGGGCGAGGCTGCGAGGTGTGGGATGAGGATGGAAAACGGTATTTGGATTTCGGCGCGGGCATCGCGGTGACGAGCATCGGGCACGCGCATCCGCGTGTCGTGCGCGTGCTGCAGGAGCAGGTGGCCACGCTCGTGCACACGTCGAATCTGTATTTCACGCGTCCGCAGGCCGTGCTCGCGGAGCGGCTCACGCGGCTCGTGGGTGCGGGTGGAAAAGTTTTCTTCTGCAACTCCGGCGCGGAGGCGAACGAGGCGCTGTACAAGCTCGCGCGGAAATTCGGAAACGAGGGAAGCGGGGAACCAAAAATTCAAAATTCAAAATTCAAAATGCAAAACTCCGCCGTTCCGCGCATCGGCATCATCACGATGCTCGGCGGTTTTCACGGGCGCACGCTCGCGGGAATTTCGGCGACGGGGCAGGAGAAGGTGAAGAAGGGATTCGAGCCGATGGTCGAGGGATTCCGGCATGTGCCGTTCAACGACATCGCTGCGCTGACTGCGGCGGTGGATGTGCCCGGCACGGTCGCAGTGCTCACCGAGCCCGTGCAGGGCGAGAGCGGCATCCATCCCGCGAGCGCAGAATTTTTGCGCACCGCGCGACGGCTGTGTGACGAGCGCGATCTCCTGCTGATGTTTGACGAAGTGCAGTGTGGCCTCGGGCGCACCGGCGAGTGGTGCGGGTGGAAAAGCATCGCGCCCGAAGTGATGCCGGACGCCGTGAGCTGGGCAAAAGGCATCGCGGGCGGATTTCCGCTCGGCGCGATCTGGGTGAATGAGCGCGAGGTCACGCTGAAGGATGGGACGAAAAAGAAGCTGTGCGATCTGCTCGGGCCCGGCACGCACGGGACGACATTTGGCGGCACGCCGCTCGTGTGCGCCGGCGCAAATGAAGTGCTCGCGGTGATCGAGGAGGAGGGGATGTTGGGAAATGCGCGGACGATCGGAACGCACGCGCTCACGGTGCTGCGCGCGATCGCGTCTCCGCTGATTCACGAAGTGCGCGGTCTCGGGCTGATGCTCGGCATCGAACTGGCCGCGGACTTTGCGCAGCGCGCAAAAGTGCCTGATGGAAAAGCGCCCGCGCTCTTCCTCGTGGAAAAACTGCACGAGGCCGGCCTGCTCACAATCCCGAGCGGCACGCACGCGATCCGCTGGCTGCCCGCGCTGAATGTGCAGCGCTCCGACATTGACGAGGCCGCGGCGATCCTCGCACGCGTGCTCGCGACGCTGTGACCGCGGAGGTTGCGGGTCGCGGACTTCGCGCGTATCAATTTTGCCGATGAAATTCTCCCTGCTGTCCGCAGTTTTCCTATGCGTCACGCGACTCGTGCTCGCTGCGGATCCTGTGCCGCCCGAGGGCATGGTGCTGATCAAGGGCGGAAAGTTTTCCATGGGCAGCGAGGATGGCGCGTCCGACGAACGGCCGGTGCATGAGGTCACGCTGAAATCGTTTTTCATGGACAAGACCTCGGTGACGAATGTGCAGTTCGAGGAGTTCACGAAGGCGACGAAATACGTGACGACCGCGGAGCGCCTGCTGACTTCGAAGGACATCCCGGGGCTGCTCGCGGAATTCGAAGGCAAGGCGATGGGCCTGTGTTTCCGCGCGCCGGAAGGGCCGG
>JANXZI010000631.1 GCA_025355595.1 Spartobacteria bacterium | reverse complement strand
GTGCTGGAGAAGATCGCCGAATTCACCAAGACGGATCGCTTTCGCAAGCTCCAGCTCACGCAGGTGCGCGGCGATTTCACCTACGACAAGGATGGGCTGCGTGTGACGAATCTCACCGTGGAAAGCGACCGGCTCATCGTGGTGAAAGGCGACTTCACCGTGCGCGACGGGCAGATTGACGGCACGTTTCGCCTCGGCATCACGCCCGCGCCACTGCAATTCCTGCCCGGCTCGCAGGGCACGGTCTTCAGCGCCCCGCAGGACGGCTACGCGTGGACGCCGCTGCGCATCACCGGCCCGGTGAAATCGCCGCGCGAGGACCTCACGGCACGGCTCTACGCTGCGGCGGAAAATGCCGTCGTGCAAAAAGTCGGCGAGACCGCGACGCAGGCCGTCGGCACCGCGGTGGACACGGCGAAAAAGGGCGTGAACGGCGTGCTGGGATTGCTGTTCGGGAACTGATTCCAGCGTTCAGCATCCAACGGATGCCCGGCAGGAACTCGGCGCGTCTCGGGTAGCGCGGGCGTCCCGCCTGCTGTGCGGCGCGTCTCGCGTCGCACATCGGACGTCAGTTTGTGTCCGCACCTCCCACGACGTCCGGGCGTGTTCCGCGGGACGCGAAACATAGCAGGCGGGACGCCCGCGCTACCCGAGGCACGCTGTCCTGCTCGCAATCAGGCGCAGGACCATTGCCGCAAAGTGGTGCTGACTCACGCCTTCACACCGAGGCCGATGACTTCGCGCAGATATTTCAGCGAGCGCGCGAGTTCGCCTTTCTGGTATTCCTGATCGGCGAGTTTCTTGTCCGGCCCTTCGGCCTTGAAGGGCGCGAGCGCCTTGCCGCGTTTCGCGAGCGCTTCGAAGTGCGCGAGGGCTTCGGGGCGTTTGTCGTAGTGCTGCCAGAAATCCGGCTTCTTGTATGGGAAATTTTTCGCAAATCCGGAGATCGTCTCGATCATGATCGGCACCTGCGGGCAAAGCTCGGCCCAGCGCGCGGTGTATTTTTTCCAGTCCATGAGGCCCTCGCCCGCGGCGGTCCACTGCACGCTCGCGCCGTCCTCGGTCTCCCAGATCATGTCGTCGCGGAGGCTGGAGCAGACGGTGTATTTGCCGAGGTTTTCGAGCACGTCCTGCGGGTCTTCGAGCGTCCACGCGGCGTTGCCGGAATCTATGTTCACGCCGACGAAATCCCTGCCCGCCTCCTCGACGAGATCCGCGAGTTCCCACGAGTGCATGTCACCGGCGTGGTTTTCGATCGCGACTTTCACGCCCGCGTCCATCGCTGCGGACCGGCACGCCTTCAACACCGCCACCGTATCGGCGATGCGCGCGCGGATGCCGCCGGGCGTCTTGCGGTCTTCCGCGGCGCCGAGGACCACGCGATACACCGGCGAGCCGAGCGCGTTCGCGACGCGGATGCCCGTGCGCAGATGCTCCTCCGCCGTGCCCCAGTTTTTCTTAAAGCGCACGCTCGTGGGGCAGATGCTCCAGCCGCCGGCGAAGAGATCAATGCCGAGATCCGTCGCCTTTTTGCGCACCTCGGTGAGCGCGGAATTTTCCAGCGATTCATACGAGTCAATGTCGCTGATGAAAAGCGCGTCGCACTTCAGCGAGGCGGCGTGATCGAGAAGCTGCGAAGCCTTCCAGCCCATCGCACGCACGGCGAAGTTGTCGAAGCCGAGTTTGATTTTCGCGTGCGGTTTCGCGGCATCTGCGGCGCAAAGTTTCGGTGCGGCTGCGGCTGCGGCGAGGGTGGCGAGAAAATGGCGGCGGGTGAACATCCCGCCGGGATACCGTGCCAGTGCGGGGGAAGTCGAATGATGATTTTTGCAATGTGCATGTGCGGTCGCACGGAGCGCACTTTCGCGAAGCCTGAGCAGTTCACCAAAAACAGGAGCCGCCGATGGAAGGAGGCGGGCATACTTTTCCGCAGCGGACTTTCGGTTCTGAACGGCGGCTTCGGCCTTCGTACAAAAAAACTCCCCCGGGACGTTGCCGCCCCGGGGGAGTTGAATATTCAAGACAAGATTTGCCCTGTGACCTTAGAACGCGACCTTGAGGCCGCCCTGGAACACGAGCTGGTTCCTGTCCGTCCTGAGCTGCGAGAGGCCGAGACCGGCGGCTCCGCTTCCGACGCCTGAGATCGGGTTCGGGACGTTGCTACCGCCGAGACGGTAGTAGGTGAAGCTGCTGCTCAGCGTCCACTTGCCGAGGCAGGCGGGCACGAAGTGCATGGCGTAATCGGCACGGGCACCAACGGAGATGAAGCCGAATCCGCGGTTGCCGAGGTAGAAGCCGCCGCTGCCGAAGCCCGCCTTGAGGGGGAGCGACAGGGTCAGATCACCCCAAGTGTGGCCGGGGGCGATACCGACTTCATAATACTGGCCGCGGCCATGGGAACCGAAGGCTCCGACGGGATTGAAGTTATTGCCCGTGCTGCCTTCGAGCTGGAACTCGACCAAGGCGTACGGATGGAGCGAGAACGCACCGAGGACGCCGCTGTCGTCATACGCGATCGTGATGCCGGTCGTGTAGGTGTTCTGGAACACCGACGAGGGGCTCTCGTAGGTCTTGAAGTAACCGCCGATGCTCAGCTTGTCGAACGCGAACGTGAGACCAGCCTGGAAGTCGAATTCGAACCAGTTGGCAGTCGTCTGGCTTCCGGCACCCGCACCGAAGCCCTTGTTCTGCGCCGTGAGGCCAGCAGTGGTGTGGTGGCTGTGGAACGAATTCCAGATGCCGATGTCCGCCGTGACGGAGGTCAGCGCGCCCGCACCCTTGAAGATTCGGAAGTGCAGGTCGGCGTAGGGCTGCACGATGAGACCCTGGTTCTCATAAGCGACGCCTTTGCTGATGTAGTTGCTGACGACGTCGAAGCCGATGTCGCCCGTGATGCAGGATTCCTGCACGGGTTCAACGACCTTCTTCTGGACGGGCTTGACGTACTTGTCGTCATGGTGGCCCTTTTGGGCTGCGAAGGCGGTGGAGCCTGCGAAGCACGCCGCCGCGAATGCTGCGAACGTGGTGATGTTACGTGTGTTCATGGTGTGTGTGGTGGTGGTGTGTTTGTGGTTTTCTACTGCATGCCTGACGGCACGGCGCGGGTGTTAGCGACCTATCGGAATCGTGGCAACAATTATTTTTGACTGTCGTGAATACGTCCGCGTTTCGTGAGGAACGATGCAAAACAATGCGCCAAGCCGAAAGGCTCGGCTGATTCGATTCTTGGGGATGAAGCGCGCCTTCGGAATCTGGCAAGCGAATGGGGAGCATTGCTGAAAAAGAAAACTCCCCCGGGGCGTGCCGCCCCGGGGGAGTTGAATTTCAAGACAGAATTTGCCTTGTGTCCTTAGAACGCGACCTTGAGGCCGCCCTGGAACACGAGCTGGTTCTTGTCTGTGCGGGCCTGCGAGAGTCCGGCACCGGACGCGCCGCTAAAGGCGATGGGACCGTTGCTGCCGCCAAGGCGGTAGTAGGTCGCACCAGCGTTGACGGTC
This sequence comes from Spartobacteria bacterium, assembly GCA_025355595.1. Classification (GTDB taxonomy): domain Bacteria; phylum Verrucomicrobiota; class Verrucomicrobiia; order Chthoniobacterales; family Chthoniobacteraceae; genus SXWH01. The sequence continues at coordinate 1,063 of JANXZI010000631.1, read as the reverse complement.
CACTTGCCGAGGCAGGCGGGGACGAAGTGCAGCGCGTAATCGGCACGGGCACCGACGGAGATGAAGCCGAAGCCGCGATTGCCGAGGTAAAAGCCGCCGCTGCCGAAGCCAGCCTTGACGGGGAGTGACAGAGTCAGATCACCGATGGTATAGCCGGGGGCGACGCCGACTTCGTAGTACTGGCCGCGGCCATGGAAGCCGGGGCCGCCACGGAAGTTATTGCCCGTGGTGCCTTCGAGTTGGAACTCAACCAAGGCGTAAGGATGCAAGGAGAACGCACCGAGAGCGCCGCTGTCGTCATACGAGATGATGGCACCGGCCGTATAGGTGGTCTGGAACACCGACGAGGGGCTCTCGTAAACCTTGAAGTAACCGCCGAGTTTCAGCTTATCGAACTCGAACGTGAGGCCGGTCTGGAAATCGAACTCGAACCAGTTGGCAGTCGTTTGGCTTCCGGGGCCACCGGCGAAGTTGCCAGCAGTGGTGTGGTGGCTCTGGAACGAATTCCAGATGCCGATGTCCGCCGTGATGGCGGTCAGAGCACCCGCACCCTTGAAGATGCGGAAGTGCAGGTCCGCGTAGGGCTGCACAATAAGGCCCTGATTTTCCAAGGCGATACCGTGGCGGAGGTAGTTGCTGACGACGTCGAAGCCGATGTCGCCCGTGATGCAGGATTCCTGCACGGGTTCAATGACCTTCGTGTGTTTGACCGGCTTGGGGCCGGCGTAGGCGGTGGAGCCTGCGAGGCACGCTGCGGTGAGCGCTGCGAACGTGGTGATGTTACGTGTGTTCATGGTGTGTGTGGTGGTGGTGTGTTTGTGGCTTTCTACTGAATTGCCTTTCGGCACAGTTCGGTTTTTAGCCTTAATCCGGATCGAGGCAACAATTATTTTTCGGATTGTGAATAGGTGTGAATAACTTTCTCGTTCCTCCGCTTGGGCGAGTCGCGCCTGGTGAATAAGTGCCCGACTCGGGCTCGCGTTTCAAAAAAATGCGGCTCCCCGATCACTGATTTCAGCGATAAGAAGGATAATCTTCCCCGCGTGCCCGGGCGCCATGACTG
>JANXZI010000602.1 GCA_025355595.1 Spartobacteria bacterium | reverse complement strand
GGATGCCGTCAAGATGGAAGGTGCCAAGCTTCTTGTTGTCCTTCGACATCGGGCGCTCGCCCTGGAGCACGACGATTTCGACGCCGGGCTGGCTGTCGCTATAGGTCGAGAAGGTCTGCGATTTGCGCGTGGGGATGGTCGTGTTGCGGGCGATCATCGAGGTGGCGACGCCGCCTGCGGTCTCGATGGCGAGCGTGAGCGGTGCGACATCAAGCAGGAGCACATCCTTCACGTCTCCCTTCAACACCCCGCCCTGAATGGCCGCTCCGATGGCGACGACTTCGTCCGGGTTCACACCCTTGTGCGGCTCCTTGCCGATGATGGCGCGCGCGGTCTCGACGACCTTCGGCATGCGCGTCATGCCGCCGACGAGCACGAGTTCATTGATGTCTTTTTCCGAGAGGCCCGCGTCCTTCATGCAGGAGCGAGTCGGTGCCAGCGTGCGCTGGAAAAGGCTGTCCGTGAGCTGTTCGAGTTTCGAGCGCGTGAGCTTCTTCTGGATGTGCTTCGGCCCGCTCTGGTCCGCGGTGATGAACGGCAGGTTGATTTCGTATTCCTGCGCCGAACTAAGTGCGATCTTCGCCTTTTCGCACTCTTCCTTGATGCGCTGGATAGCGTCCGGCTGCTTCGTCAGGTCAAGCCCGCAGTCACTCTTGAATTCCGCGAGCACCCAATCCATCAGCGCGTGATCCCAGTCATCGCCGCCAAGGTGCGTGTCACCATTCGTCGCCTTCACCTCGAAGACGCCGTCGCCGATTTCGAGCACGCTAATATCAAACGTGCCGCCGCCCAAGTCATAGACCGCAATCTTCTCATCCTTCTTCTTATCCAGGCCGTAAGCCAGCGAAGCTGCCGTCGGCTCATTGATGATGCGCAGCACTTCGAGGCCCGCGATCTTACCGGCGTCCTTAGTCGCCTGACGCTGCGAGTCATTGAAATAAGCCGGCACCGTGACAACCGCCTGCGTGATGGTCTCTCCGAGCTTCGCCTCCGCATCACTCTTGAGCTTCGCAAGAATCATCGCGCTGATTTCCGGCGGCGAAAACGTCTTCGGCTCGCCGTTCACGACGACTTGGATGTGCGCGTCGCCATTCGCCGCCTTCACGACCTTGTAAGGCACGCGCTTCAGCTCCTCGTTCATCTCCTCGAACCGCCGACCCACGAAGCGCTTGGCGCTGTAGATGGTGTTCTCGGGATTCGTCACGGCCTGCCGCTTGGCAATCTGGCCGACGAGGATCTCGCCCTTCTCGTCCCACGACACGACGCTGGGGGTGATGCGCGAGCCTTCCTCGTTGACGATCACCTTGGGCTCACGCCCCTCCATGATCGCGACGACGCTGTTGGTCGTTCCGAGATCGATGCCGATGATCCTGCCCATGATGTCCGCCTTTGTCTTTCTCGAGTGCTAGAAAACCGAACCGCAAACTGCTCGAAAGAGAGCCCGCGGGGAAACTGGAGAGGATCGGATTCGCTGCTCAACGGGAGCTGCCTTTCCGCCCTGTGCTCAGGGGCCAAGCTAATCACCTCCTCCGGGGCGTCAACGGCCTCGGCATAGTTCATGCTCCCCCCGCTTCCGTTGCACCCCGGAGCCGGGGTTGGTAGGGTGCATGAAAGTACCCGCGCGGCGAGACACGCCCCAGCCGCGGGATTCGTGTTCATGCCTCGCAAAAAGGACAATTTCCCGGCTCCTCCGGACCTCCCTTCCTTTCGCGTCGAAGCCGACGCCCCTCCCCCGGAAGCCGAGCGTAGCCGTGGAGCCCCCGCCGCCGACCGCCATGTCGGCACCAGTCTCATCCGCCATGACGCCCTCCTCGAGGAGTCGCTCATCGATTCGGACGCCGCCAAGGTGGTCCGGCGCCTCGAACGCAGCGGATTTCAGGCCTATCTGGTCGGCGGCTGCGTCCGCGATCTGCTCTTGGGCAGCAAACCGAAGGACTACGACATCGCCACGAGCGCCCGCCCCGAGGACGTCCGGGCCATCTTCCGCAACTGCCGCATCATCGGGCGCCGTTTCCGGCTGGCCCACGTGCTCTTCGGCGGCGGCAAGGTCATCGAGGTCGCCACCTTCCGGAAGAGCCCGCCCGAGGTCGAAGACCTGG
>JANXZI010000523.1 GCA_025355595.1 Spartobacteria bacterium | reverse complement strand
TTCCGCAACGACATCTCGCTCGATCAATTCGCCGCCGAGCAGATCGGAAATCTGACGCGCCATCCCTCGCTCGTGCTCGCGATGACGACCGAGGGAAAAACGCTCAGCTACACGCGCAACGGCGCGCCGATTCCCGCCGAGAGCAGCCCGGCCAAACTTTTCCGCAGGCTCTTCGTGCAAGGCAAACCCGAGGAAGTCACCGCCACCGTCGAGGCGCTGCGCCAGGGCCGCAGCATGATGGATTTTCTCGGCGAGGAAACCGCGCGGCTCAACCGCGCGTTGTCGAAGGATGACCAGTCGCGGCTCGATCAATATTTCACCTCCGTGCGCGAACTCGAACAGCGCATGCACAGTTCCGAGACGTGGGAGCAGAAGCCGAAGCCCGTCGTCACCGCGAAGCCGCCGGACGACATCACCGAGGGGATGCGGTTTGTGGAAAAAACCGGGCAGCAGTTCGACCTCATGAAGCTCGCGATCGAGACCGACTCCACGCGCGTCATTTCGCTCTTCATTGACACGACGGTGATCCACAACATCACGCACCACGGTGGACGCCCCGAGGTCGTCGGAGAATTGCGCGCCCACGAAGAGCGGCAGTTTGAGGTCCTAAACAGTTTCCTCACCGCGCTCGCGGGCGGGCAGGAAGGTAACGCGACTCTGCTGGATCGCACGCAAGTCCTCTACGGCACCTGCATGGGCAGCGCGAATTCGCACTCGAACGTGAACCTTCCCGTCCTCATCGCCGGCGGTGGTTTCAAGCACGGCCAGCACCTCGCGTTCGACGCGCAGAACAACCACAACCTCGCGACGCTCTACGTCTCCATGCTCCAGCGCCTCGGCATCGAAGCAAACACCTTCGCGAGCGCGAAGACCACGATGCGCGGGTTGGATTTCGCATAACTTGCATTTCCAGGAGCCCGGCCGGACGGAGTTTCACTTCGGCAAGCTGCGGGTGAAGTGAAGCGCATCCGCGACCTGCGCGTCGGAGCGTTGCCGGGATGTGGAATCGCGTTCGAGATTTGCTGGCAATCTTCGCCTGGTGCTCCTCACGATCTTCCTCATGAAATCACGTTACGTTGCATTGCTGCTGATTGCGCTCACATCACTGGCCCAGTCCGCTGACCAGCCTATCAGACCCGGCGAATCACCGCAGGAAGCGCTCGATCGCGCGGCACCGCACGACAAGTTGATTTTCCTTCCCGGGTTGCATCAGCATCATCTTGGCAGGCACCGTGCGCTTCTCTACGTGGACAAATCGGTGGACATCGAACTGCAAAGCGGTGCGACACTGAAGCTGGCTGACCACGAAACCAAGCTGGAGGCGACACCCGAAATCACCACCGATCAGGACGCGGGCAAGAAGCTCGATGATCTGGAGATCGGCGGCGAGTTTGATCTTAGCAAGCCGTCCATTTACACGATCAGAATAGATAGCGTCGGCAAGGATGGGCAACCCGACACTTTCGCCTGGGGCGTCTTTCACAACGTGGACAATCCCCAGGGCAGCGCGACACTTGGACCGTCGGAGAGTAAGTTTGGAGGCACATCCGTGAAGAATGTGGCCATCACCGGTGAATTACAGGAGCTAAACCACGGCGTGAAAGTGCGCTTTGGCAGTAAGACGGGCCATAGCAATGGGAGCGTCTGGTTTGTGTCATACGATGGCCCGGAAGCCTACGGTATCCGCATCGGTCATGGCCGCCAGTCTGGCTATGTCGAGAATGTCCGCATCATGGGCAAAGGCACGATTGACATGAATGCCACCCATAACATGCAGCCGAGCTTTCTGGTGAAGAACATCAACGCCTGCATCTTGGTTCATGGTCGTGTCCGCAACGTGTTAGTGGAAGACATCACCATGACGGATACCAACCGTTCCGTGATGCTCTACGGCGAGCACACCGGAGACTTCCTGCCCGGCGGTCGGGTCACACCCGGTGAATCCTTTGATGCCGAGAACATCACCATTCAATACACGCGCACCCTCAACCCGAACGGCAGCGGCTACCTGCTCGGCCATCCCTCGTTCCGTGGCAAGGTGAGCAATGTGCGCTGCAACTACAACTATATGGAGACCGCGGTGACTTCCATCGAGCCGAACTTCAACCTCGATCACTACGAGGTCATCGGCAACGTCATCAAAAGCGGCGGCAATGCGATTCACTGCTGGCGTCATTCGTCGAACGGCGTCATCGCCGACAACCTGCGCGTCCACGACAACACCGGAAAGCCGGTCGTGGTCGTCGGCGCACCCGCAGGCTGGGAAAAACCGCAGCCGCCCGCCTTGCGGAACAATCGCAATCAACTCAGTGATCGTCAGCCGTCGGCAGAGTAGGATTGTCGGCGAGTGTTGCTCATTCTGCGGAATTCGCCAGCCCCCTCACTCCCTGGCACCGCTCGACCCGCGGTTCGTCTCCGGTGCGGCGCGATGAAAAGCGAATTCGTTTCAGTAAAGGAACCTGCAGTACCTACGGTGTGCGAAACAGTTTCAGTAACCTTTTGGTTACCTTCTCCGCCTCGGTTCGGGTGAGGTGCCTCCCAGCAATGAACATGAAGTTTGGCTGGTTTTCTATGCCGAACGAACTTAGCATGCGCGCATGAATGCCCGAGTGGGCAAGTTGTGCATCGAGACGATGCTTTGCCTGAAACAAAGAGGGCCACTTTTTGGCCCGGATGCGATTCAGATAAGGCAGACATAAAACCCAACCGTCACTCGGAACCTCAAAATTATTTCGCAAACACGAGAAACAGCATCTCTTGACAGATCCAAATCCAAATCGTGGCGCAACCTGCCGGCCCGAAATTCCCATGTCCAAAGATCGTATTGCAATCATCGGGATCGGCTGCCGGTTTCCGGGAGGAATCAACACTCCGGAGGCGCTTTGGGAGCTGATGGCCGACGGACGCGAGGCCGTGGGCGACGTGCCGCCGGATCGGTGGAACGTGGAGCGCTATTACGATTCGGAACCGGGGCTGGCGGGGAAGTCGATCGCCAAGCGTGGGGGATTTGTGGATGGCATCGAACAATTCGATCCGCAGTTCTTCGGCATCTCGCCGCGCGAGGCGCCGTACGTCGATCCGCAGCAGCGGCTGCTGCTGGAAACCGCATGGGAGGCGATCGAGGACGCAGGCATCGTGCTGGATTTTGAAAAGGGGACCGAGATTGGCGTGTTCGTCGGCATTTCGCATAACGACTATCAGATAATCCAGGGCACTCCGTGGGATTCCGCGGGGATTTCCGCGCATTCGCCGACCGGCACCGCGCACAGCATCGCCGCGAATCGCATTTCCTACTGCCTGAACCTGCGCGGCCCGAGCATCGCGATGGATACGGCGTGCTCTTCCGCGCTCACGGCGGTCCACGCGGCGTGCGAGCACATCCGCGCCGGTCGTGGCGACACCGCGCTGGCCGGAGGTGTGACGGTGATGATTACGCCCGGAGGCTTCATCGGTTTTTCGCAGGCCTCCATGCTTTCGCCGGATGGCAAGTGCAAGGCGTTCGACGCCTCGGCGAATGGTTTCGTCCGCGGTGAGGGCGCGGGCATGGTGCTGCTGAAACGCCTCTCGCAGGCCATCGCCGACGGCGATCCGATTCACGGGATCATCATCGGCACGGCGACGAATCAGGACGGGCACACGAACGGCATCTCGCTGCCAAGCACTGAGGCGCAAGCCCGGCTCGTCCGGGAGGCGTGCGCCGATGCGGGCGTCGCGCCGTCGCAGATCGGCTTTGTCGAAGCACACGGCACTGGCACTGCGGTGGGCGATCCGATCGAGGCTCACGCGCTTGCGGAGGCATTGTGTGCCGACCGGGCGGCGGATGCGCCGCTGACGATCGGCTCGGTGAAGACGAACCTCGGCCACTTGGAAACCGCCGCGGGCATCGCCGGACTCGTGAAGGCAGTGCTTGTGCTCAAGCACCGGCAGATCCCGGCGAACCTTCACTTCGAGACACCGAATCCGCACATTGATTTCGACGCGCTGAAGCTGCGCGTGAACACGACGCTGGAGCCATTTCCCGAGACGAGCGGTCCGCGCATGGTGGGCGTCAATTCGTTCGGCTTCGGCGGTGCGAATGCGCACGTCATCATCGAGGAAGCGCCGCAACTTCCGCATCGAGAACATTCCGAAAAAACCACTGAGCGCGCCTGGCCGGTCATGCTCTCGGCGCGCTCCGAGGAAGCGCTCCGCACCTCCGCCTCGCAGCTTGGGAACTGGCTCGACGAGCGCGCCCACGCGAATGGCGATGCGCCGCTCCTGCCCGATCTGGTTTACTCCCTCGGCGCGCGGCGAAATCATCATCCTTACCGCCTGACCGTCGTCACGAGTTTGATGACGGAGTTGGTGCAGGAACTCGCCGGCTTCGGCGTGAAGCAGGAAAGCCCGAAAATTCGCACCGCCTTTTCCCCGCGCCCCGAGCATGCGCCGCGCGTCGCTTTCGTGATGAGCGGACAGGGCCCGCAATGGTGGGGCATGGGCCGCGAGCTGATGCGCCACGAGCCGGTCTTCCGCGAGACGATGCAACGCTGCGCCGCCGCGATGAAACCGTGGGCGCGCTTTTCCCTCCTCGATGAACTCGCCCGCAGCGAGGAGACATCGCAGATGCATCGCACCGAGATCGCGCAGCCCGCGATTTTCGCCATGCAGGTCTCGCTCGCGGAGCTTTGGAAATCGTGGGGCATCGCGCCCGCCGCAGTCGTCGGCCACAGCGTCGGCGAGATCGCTGCGGCGTGTGTCGCCGGGGTGTTCAGCATCGAGGAAGGGGCACGCGTCATTGTGCTGCGCTCGCGTTTCATGGATGGCTGCGCGCGAGGCGAAGGCACCATGCTCGCCGTCGGTCTCGGTGAAGATGAAGCGCGGGCGCTAATCGCACGCCACGATCGCACCGTCACGATCGCCGCATTCAACGGCCTGCGCTCGCTGACCCTGGCCGGAGCGAAGATTTCGTTGGAGGCGATGCTCGCGGAACTGGAGCCGCAGGGCGTCTTCGCGCGCCTCGTGCGCGTGGATCATCCCTTCCATCATCCGCTCATGGAGCCCGCCTCTGCGGAACTCGAGGAGGCGATCGCTGATCTTCAGCCCCAGGCCGGGACGGTTCCGTTTTTCAGCACAGTCACCGGCGCGCGCTGCTCCGGCGAAACGTGCATCGCAGTCCACTGGGGACGCGGCGTGCGGCAACCCGTGCAATTCGCGTCCGCAGTGAATGCGCTCGCGGATTTCGGCGTGGACGTGTGGCTGGAAATCGGCGCGCATCCCGCGCTCGTGCATTCGATTCAGGAATGCCTCGCCAGCCGCACCGGCAAGGCGCCCGTGCTTTCCACGATGCGTCGCGATCGCGAGCACGCGTCGCTGCTCGAAACCGCGATGGATCTGCACTGCGCTGGCGTCGCGCTGAATTTTGCGGCGATGACTCCTTCGCGTCGCCTGCTCGCGCTTCCCGCCTATTCGTGGGACAAGAGCCGCTGGTGGAGCGAAGCGAGCGACTGGCGCGAAGGCCGTCTCGCACCCGGTGGCCGCGGGCTTCTCGATGTGCGGCTGCCCCGCGCGACGCCGACCTGGATCGCGCGCCTCGACGGTCGCCACATGGCGTTCCTTCAGGATCACAAGGTGGACAGCCACGTCATCTTTCCCGCCGCCGCATTTGTGGAGCTGGTCCTGGAAGCCGGCGTGCAGCTCTTCGAGGGCCGCCCGTTTGTCATCGAGGATTTCGAAATCCGCAAGCCACTCATCCTGCCCGAGCCCGCATCGGGAGTGCATATCGAGGTTTCCTACGATACAAATGAGCACACGTTTGCGATCCAGAGCCGCTTTGAAAAGGCTGCGGCCTGGTCGCTCCACGTCGTCGGTTCGATGCGCGGGGAGCGCACCGAGTCCCCCTTCGCCGCGACGACATGGGAAAGCGCTGCCACACCCGGCACGCTGCCGATCGAAGTCGGGGGATTCTACCGCTACATGGCCGACCTCGGGCTTCGTTACGGTGAGGAATTCCGTGCGGTCCGCGAGCTGTCCGCAGCAGCCGGGGAATCGCTGGGGCGCGTCGCACTCTCGGAGGAATCCGCGAAGCGCGCGGCCGAGTATCCGCTGCACCCCGTACTGCTCGATGGCGCGCTGCACGTCCTCTCCGCAGGCCGTTCGACAGTCGAGACACGCGGCTCGGGGATGAAGCTGCCGGTCCGCTTCGGACGCATCCTTTTTCTCCGCACCCCCGGCGCGTCGGCGCGCGTGCGCGCGAGCGTCTTGCAGTGCAACGATGAATTCTTTGAAGGCCGCCTTGGTATCTACGACGAAGCCGGACAGCCGTGCGTTCTCGTGGATGGCTTCCGGGCGATCAGCGTCGCGGGAATCCGACGTCCGGGCGCAGCGGGAGGCACGCGCGACGTGATCTATCATGTGGATTGGGAGCGCACGACGTCTTCCGTTGCCTCACCGCGTCCGCCGCTGCCGCTCGAACAACTGCACGCCGCCGCAGCGCAAACGCTGGAACAGGTCATCGCCACGCGTGGTCGCGCTGAGCTGCAAGCATCCATGGCCGCTGGCGACGATCTCGCCGCTGCGCAACTCGCGCACGGATTGCGCGAAATGGGCGTCGTTGCGGGCGCGAAATTCACCGCCGATTCCCTGCACCTCGCCGCGGCGATGGTGCCGGTCTTCGGGCGGCTGATGGCCAGCCTCGCGAAGCGCGGCCTGATGAAGAAGGACGCAAAGGGTTTCCACGCGACGCCAGCATTCACGGCCGCTGCGGACTCCGCGCAGGTGACGCTGCGATCCTTCGTCGCGCAGCACTCCGGGCATCTGCCCGAGGGGCTGCTCTGTGCGGGAAATTGCGCGGAACTCGGTCCGATTCTCCGCGGCGAAAAGGACGCCGTGCAGGTGCTCTTCGCCGGCGCGGGCGCGGAGTTGCTCGATCAATTCTACGGCGACGGTCTCTACACGAGTCACTGGATGGCTGCGATCGGCGCCACGCTGCGGGAAGCCGCGCGTCATCTCCCCGAGGGACGCGGCCTGCGCATCCTCGAAATCGGCGGCGGCACCGCGGGCCTCGCCGCGCACGTGCTGCCACTGCTCGAACGCGGCCTGCATTCCTACACGTTCACCGATGTCTCCGCGGGCTTCTTCCCCGGCGCGCAGCAAAAGCTGGCCGCGTTTCCCGAAGTCGAGTGCAAGATTTTCGATCTCGAAAAACCGGGCGCCACGCAGGAGCTCGCGGCGGGCTCGTTCGACTTCATCATCGGCACGAATGTGCTGCATGCGGTGAGCGATGTCCGCGCGACGCTCGGCCATTTGCACGAACTGCTCACGCCGGGCGGCAGCCTCGTCTTCATGGACACCGCGACACCGCAGTTGTGGACCGAGACGGTGTTCGGTCTCACGAGCGGCTGGTGGCGTTTCACCGATCGCGACCTGCGTCCGGAGCAGCCGCTGCTGAAGCGCGCACAGTGGGAGCGCGTCTTGAAAGAATCGGGCTTCAGCGAGACGGCATCATTGCCGGGGCTGATCGGCCCGACCGGAGGCGAAGGCCAGATGGGTCTGCTCGCGCGGAAGGCGTGGCAGGAGGCATCTGCCGCTCCCGCGCCGCCCCCAGCGCCGGTGGAAAAGTCATGGCTCATTTTCGCCGACGCCGCCGGCCTCGGTGAGGACATCGCGACGCAATTGCGCGCGGCTGGAGCGCGCGTTCACCTCGCGTGGGCCGGAAAAAAGTTCATCGCGACAGACGCCGAGACATTCACTTTGCGCCCGGAAGCGCCCGAGGATTGGAAGCAACTCCTCGGAGCGTGCGCGACCGAAACGCCGCTCGAACGGATCGTCTATCTGTGGAGTCTCGATGCTCCCGCAGAAGTCGCCGACGGCGACATGCTCATGGGCACCGACGCTCTGCTGCACCTCAGTCAGGCGCTCGATGCGACAAACCCCGGCGGAAAATTGCGCATTGATGCCGTCACGCGCGGAGCCCAACCGGCGGGCCGCGAGACGACCGCGACTGCGGTGGCGCAAGCGCCCGGCGTCGGATTGTTCCGCGTCATCCTGAACGAATACTCAAACCTCTCCTGCCGCGGAATCGACCTGCCGCCACTGGCCGAGGAGCGGGGCCGCCTCGGGCCCAGCGTTGACTCGGGGCGAGGTGCCCCGGCTCCTTGCGATGCCGCCTTGCTCTGGAGTGAACTTGCTCGCCAAGACGCCGAGCGGGAAATCGCCTTCCGTGGCGAAGCGCGATACGCGCAGCGCCTCTCGCGCGGGCGTCCCTCCGTGCAGCAGACGCTCGATCCCGCGATGCCGCTGCGGCTCGAATCCCGCGAGCGTGGGCATCTCGACACGCTGCGTTTCGCGCCCTTCTCCCTGCCAGCGTGCGGACCGGGCGAAGTGCTGATCGATGTGAAAGCCGCGGGCATGAATTTCCGCGACGTTCTGAAGGCGCTCGCGCTCTATCCCGGCGAAGCGCCGGACGCGCGCATCTTTGGCGACGAAGTCGGCGGTGTGATCAAAGCCGTTGGCGCGGACGTGAAACACATCGCGCCGGGTGATCGCGTGTTCGGCCTCGCCGTGTTCGGTCTTTCCACGCAGACGCTCGCGCGCGGCGGCGATGTCCGGCGCATTCCGGGCAGGTTGTCCTTCGAGGAAGCGGCGACACTTCCGGTGGTCTTCATGACGTCGTGGCACGCGCTCAAGAACGTCGCGCGGCTGCGCGCAGGCGAACGCGTCCTCGTCCACGCGGGCGCGGGCGGCGTCGGCATGGCGGCGATCCAGATCGCGCATCATCTCGGCGCGGAAGTCATCGCAAGCGCAGGCAACCCCACCAAACGCGCGCTGCTCAAGACACTCGGTGTGAAGCATGTCATTGATTCCCGCCGCGGCGATTTTGCCGAAGCCGTGATGGAACTCACCGGGCGCCGCGGCGTCGATGTCGTCCTGAACGCGCTCGCCGGCGAGGCGATCCCGATGGGGCTCTCGTGCCTCGCGGAGGGTGGCCGCTTCATCGAGATCGGCAAACGCGACATCTACCAAAACTCGCGCATCCCGCTCTGGCCGCTCCGGCGCAACGCGTCGTTCCACGTCATCGCGATGGACGCCATTTTCGCCGGCGACGAATCGCTCACTCGCGAGATGCTCGGCGAACTTTCCGACCTCGTCGAAACGGGCGCGCTTACGCCGCTGCCGTTCCGCTCCTTCCCGGCATGTCGCATCGACGCTGCATTCCGCCTCATGGCGAGCGGCAAGCACATCGGCAAAGTCGTCGTGTCATTCCCGGAGCCGTTCGTGCCGCGCCGCGGCGAGGCACTTCCGCCGCCGTTCGCGGTCAGGCCGGACGGCTGCTACCTCATCACCGGCGCATTTGGCGGTTTCGGAAAAGTGCTCGCCGAGTGGCTGGTGAAATGCGGCGCGCGGCACCTCGTGCTCAGCAGCCGCAGCGGCGCAACGACACCGGAAGCGGAAGCCTTCGTGCAAAGCCTGCGTGATCGCGAAATCGGCGTGCGCGTCGTCAAAGCGGACGCTGGCTCCGAAAAGGACATCGCAAAAATGCTCGCGGAAATCCGCGCTGGCGACCAGCCGCTGCGCGGCCTCTTCCATCTCGCGATGGTGATTGATGACGCACCGCTCGCCGCACTGAACCGCGAGCGCATGAGGACCGTGATGGCCCCGAAGGCTTACGGCGCATGGCTCCTGCACAAAGGCACGCGCGATCTCACGCTCGACTGCTTCGTGATGTTCTCATCCATCTCCAGCATCTTCGGAAACCCCGCGCAGGGAAATTACGGCGCGGCGAATGCCTTCCTCGACTCGCTGGCGCATCATCGCCACGCGCTCGGACTGCCGGCGCTCACGATGAACTGGGGCGTGCTCGGCGGGGAAGGGTACGTCGCGCGGAATGAACGCGTCGCCGAATTCCTCGCGCGACAGGGCACGACGGCGCTCTCGCCGGGCGAGGTCATGTCCATCCTCGAATCCTCGCTCGTCGCCGGCAACACGCAGGTCGCCGCCATCCGCGTGGACTGGGCGAAGTGGCAGCAGTTCTTCCGCGCCATGCAGGAAAATCCGCTGCTCGAACGCATCCTCTCGTCTGTCGAAACCACGGAAGGCGGCGGCGTGACGAGCGACTGGCGGAATAAGATCGAGTCCGCACCGCCCGGGGAGCGCGAGCCGATCATCGCAGCCGCCGTGCGCGAAGTCGTCGGCTCCGTCCTGCGCGTGAAGCCCGGCAGTCTGCGCGACGATCAGCCGCTCACCGATCTGGGATTGGATTCGCTGATGGGTGTGGAAATCGAAAACTCCCTCGAAACCGCGACCGGCGTGGCTTTGCCGCCGGCCAGCCTCATGCGTGCACGCACCATCGGCCAGATCGCGACATTGATCGCCGGACACATGGGCGGCAAAACCTCTGCCGCTCCCGCAGCCGCACCGGTGGAAGTCGCGGCGACCGACGAGGTCGATCTGGATGCGCTGTCCGATGCGGACATCGAAAGCCTGCTCGGC
>JANXZI010000448.1 GCA_025355595.1 Spartobacteria bacterium | reverse complement strand
AGCCCGGCAGCGTTCCCAATCTTCGCGGCCTCTGCAGCAGCCATCGTCGCCCTCCGTTCCTCATCGGTGCCGCCAGTCACCCATTTCTCTGCGGCCACGATTGCCTCAGCCTGACTGCTCTGAAGTTTCAGATCCGTCACGGCACGGGCGCAGGAACACGCCCACCAGACCGCTTCGCGCTTGGTGAGGGACGTTGCGAGGAAACGAATGGCATCCTGCCAGAGCTTCCTGTCCGAGAGCAACTCAACATAAGCCTTCGGTGTCACGTCATCGCGAAGAAGCCGCTGTGCGTCTTCGGACAAGTCACAGCATCCTGCGATCTTCCCGGTGGAACCCTCCCGGTACATCGAGCGTTGTTCCGTGCTCACAATACCCCCTTTCCATCGTGTCCCGGGGACATTTCGATAAGGCCGTGATTCTTGAGTCTGGAGTCACACATCTTTGGCACTGACTGGTTACATGCAGGCATTACTTCACCTTATCCGATCATGGTAATTCCACCACCAAGCTTCAACATTGCGCTTCCTGTAACCTGAGTCATGGCTGCCTTGATATCGGTTTGCGCCTGCCCCTCAATTGAGATCATCACTCCCTTGATGGTTATTCCCGTTTGATCAATTTTGATGCTGCTCTGGCCAACCTTTAACTCGATTGATTGCATCGCTTCCGTGGACGCTTTTCCGGCGTCAAGTTTGGTCGTTTGATTCCCAGCCTTGACGCTGACGCTCTGGTCGCCAGTCTTAACCGTAAGACTGTGATCCTTGTGAACCTCCATGGTATGGCTCCCCTCCTTGCATGACGGATCGCCGACAGTCAGACTGTGATTGTTGAACACCTCGATTTTCTGATCGCCGGGATCCTTTTTGTCAAAGCCGATCTTATGGGTGTCATTGTTCTCGACGACACGTTCAAAGTCTTTCTCGGCGTGGACATAAATTTGCTCCTTGTCCTTCAGATCCTCGAATCGGATTTCGTTAAAGTTATCCGGCGATCCCTGTTTCGAGCTTCTTGTCTTGATTCCGCTCTGGGTCTTGTTGTCGGGAAGTGCATAGGGAGGCATCGTGTTGGGGTTGTACACGCTCCCGACGATGATCGGCGCATCCGGATCGCCATCAATGAAGTCCACAATGACCTCCTGACCAATGCGCGGGATATTCACCGCGCCCCATTGCTTCCCCGCCCACGAACTCGCGACACGCAGCCAGCACGAACTGTTCGCGTCATTCTTTCCTTCGCGATCCCATCGGAACTGAACTTTGACCCGTCCGTATTTGTCGGTGAAAATCTCTTCCCCGGACGGCCCCACCACCGTCGCGCTCTGCACGCCCATGGTCTTCGGCCGGTGAGTGGATCGTTGCGGACGAAAATCGATCTGCTGAGGGACGCACACAAATACGTTCTTGTAGGAATACTTGTCCTTTTCGCCAGCCCGGAATCCGACCGCCAAAACGCACTCGTGATGAATCTCGGTCAACACATATTCACCGTCCCCCTTAAAGCCCTTGCTGGCATCGCTCTCCTCAATCTTAAATTTGTGCCCGCTCGCGAAGTGGATGCAGTTTGACTCGGCGTGAATCAGGATGGCCTCCGTCGTCTCGGCTTCCATCCGCAGCTTGACGGTCCTCTGGTTGTCAGAATGCACCTTTTGAAGTTCGGAGGACTGGTCGCCCGCTGACTTGCTAATCCCGTCGAATCGCTTGGCATAGCCGCCGGGGCAATCATAGATCTCAAGCTCGTCATTTCCCCCCACCTTCAGTTTGTGGTCAACCTTGCCCACCTTGGCTGTGGCGAGCGTTTCCTTCTTCGCCTCCAAATTCGCAGTCGGCAACTGAAAGTGGTGATCCCACAGCGCATATTTTGCGGATTTCAGTCTCTGCACTTTCGACCATGAACTGACATGCGCGGCGCGGCGGTTTCCTCCCTCAGTGGGGTCGAGGTCCACGAGGTCCGGCTTTGGAACCTTCGGATGCTTCAGGGACGAATCGGCAATGACCATCGTATGGCCGGTCTTCGAAAACTTGAAAAAATAGAAGATTCCCTCCTCCTCCATCAGACGGCTGGCGAAGTCGAAATCGGATTCGCGGTATTGCGCGCAGTACTCCCGCTTTTCCAGTTGTGCGGTGACCTGGTATTCCACGCCATCTTTTGGAAGTACTTCCTTCAGGATATCCAACACGGTCTTTTGCTGGAATATCCGGCTTCGCGATTGCAGGTGGAGAAGCTGGAATTTGGGGGCAATCTCAACGGTGTAGGCCGTGAAGTCGAAGTCCTTCATTCCTTCAGTCACTTGAACACAGATCCCGCTGAAGTAACGGTGCTCTCCCGTTCTTTGCTCCTTTTCCCTGTCATAAATGTCACACTCGACAGTGAACTCCTTGCCCAGAAGTTTTTCAAACTCCACTTCGTCCTTCTTTTTGCTGGGGCAGTAGAGATGGAGGTTGAACTTAAATGGGTGGCTAATCTTTTCGGTCCCGTCAAAACTTTTCAACAGGAAGACCCCCTCTTTTAAAGGGCAGGAGAGTCGGGCTTGCTGATTTTCTTCGCTGGAGTCGGCCATGGATCAAGTTATTGGAATTGGCTGTCGTGGACTCGCATGTCTGGACGATTAGAATTTCGCCCTGCGTGTGAACGAAGAACGACGGGCGACATTTGGAAGGAAGAGCAAGTTCATTCGAAATGATAGTTAAATTTCCCGTCCGCCACAGTGATGCCGACCTTTGCAACGGGCCGCCCTTCGGCAAGGCGCGTGAGGATTTCGCGGCCAATCTCGGGGAGCATGGTGTTAGTGATCATGGCATCCACCATCCGGGCGCCGCGCTCAAGCTCAGTGCAACGCTGCGCAATCAGCTCGGCGACATCGCCGGTGTAGGTGAACGGCACCTTGTAATTTTCCTCGATGCGCCGTTCGACTTTCCGCAGGGTCAGTCCGATGATCGTCTTGAGCATTTCCTTCGAGATCGGGTAGAAGGGGAGCACGAGGAGACGGTTAAGCAGCGCGTCCGGGAAGACTTTTGTGAGCGGTCCGCGCATCACCTTTTCCAAGGAGGCTCCGTCCGGGATCAGATCGGGATCCTTGCACATATTGATGATCGTGTCCTGGCCGGCGTTGCTGGTCAGAATGATGACGGTGTTCTTGAAGTCAATGTAACGACCTTCGGCGTCCTCCATCCAGCCCTTGTCGAAGACCTGAAAGAAGATCTCATGCACATCCGAGTGCGCCTTTTCGACTTCATCGAGCAGGACAACGCTGTAGGGCCGGCGGCGGACGGCCTCGGTCAGGATGCCTCCTTCGCCATAACCCACATATCCCGGAGGTGAACCCTTGAGCGTGGAAACGGTATGAGCCTCCTGGAATTCGCTCATGTTGATCGAGATCAGATTCTGCTCACCACCATAAAGTGACTCCGCAAGGGTAAGTGCCGTCTCGGTCTTGCCGGTGCCGCTCGGGCCGACGAGCATGAAGACGCCAATTGGGCGGTTGGGATTGTCGAGCCGAGCGCGGCTGGTCTGGATGCGCCGTGCGATGGCGTCGAGGGCATAGCGCTGGCCGATGACGCGCCTTTCCAGCACATCCACGAGCTTCAGCACGCTCTCGATTTCGTTCTTCACCATCCGGCCCACCGGGATGCCGGTCCAGTCGGCGACGACGCTGGCGATGGCATTCGCGTCCACGCTTGGAAAAATCAGCGGTGACTCACCCTGAAACTCTTTCAGTTTCCCCTGAAGGTCGGCGAGTTCGACGACGAGCTTTTCGCGTTCCTCGGGCGAGAGATCGGCAGCACTTCCATTGGCCTTCTTCGCGGGATCGGGTTTTGGCGCTCCGGTGGTTGCGGCTTTCACGGCTTCATCCGGCGCGACGCCCGCACCGCGGAGTTTCGCCCGGAGGTCGAGCACCTTGGAAACGAGTTCCTTTTCCTCACCCCAACGTTTTTCGAGCGCAGTGAGTTCCTCCTTTCGCTTCGCCATACTGGCACCGACCTCGGCTGCACGAACCTTGTGGTCAACCCCCACGGCACTTTCGCGCCCGAGGATTTCCAATTCGGTCTCAAGGGATTGAATGTGGCGGCGGCTGTCGTCCACCTCCGCAGGGACGGCGTGCTGGCTGACTGCGACTCGGGCGCTTGCGGTATCAATGAGGCTCACCGCCTTGTCGGGCAATTGGCGTCCGGTAATGTAGCGATGGGAAAGACGGACGGCGCTGTCAATGGCCTCGTCGAGAATCTGCACACGATGATGCTTTTCAAACGGAGCGGCGACCGCGCGCAACATGCGGATGCAGCGATCCTCGGCGGGTTCCTCGACCTTGACCGTCTGGAACCGGCGGGTGAGCGCGGGATCCTTTTCGATATGCTTCTTGTATTCGTCCCATGTGGTGGCGGCGAGCGTCCGCAGCGTGCCGCGCGCGAGAGCGGGCTTCAGCAGATTTGCCGCGTCGCCCGTTCCTGCCGCACCGCCCGCTCCGATCAGCGTATGCACTTCGTCAATGAAAAGTATGATCGGTGTTGGCGAGGTCTGCACCTCATCAATCACACTGCGCAGACGCTGCTCAAACGCGCCCTTCATGCTCGCACCGGCCTGGAGGAGCCCGATGTCGAGCACGAGCACGCGAACGTCCTTGAGCGCAGGCGGCACGTCACCGGCGACGATGCGCTGGGCAAATCCCTCGACCACCGCCGTCTTGCCGACGCCGGCCTCGCCCACGAGGACGGGGTTGTTTTGGCGGCGGCGCATGAGGATGTCCACACACTGGCGGATCTCCTCATCGCGACCGATGATGGGATCGATTTCGCCCTTGCGGACCTTCTCCGTCAGGTCGGTCGTGAAACGCTTCAGCGCCTCCTGCTTGCCCATCGCCGCGGGTGCAATCGCGCCGCTCGCGTCGCCAGGCACGCTTCCGGCGGCACCCGATCCATCCGCAGGCGCGAGCGCATCTTCCGCCGAACCTGCGACGATTTTCGCGAAGTCATCCGAGAGGGTGCCTTCCTTGATCTTGGCAAACTCCTTCGAAAGCGCCGGCAGAATGTGGCGCAATCCCGGATCTTTCAAAAGCGCGACGACGATGTGCCCGGTGCGCACTTGCAACTCGCCGAAGAGAAGCTGACCAAACACGAAGCTTTTTTCGACGGTCTCCTGCACCTGCTGCGAAAATCCCTCAACGCCACTCGCACCACGCGGCAGGCGGTCCAGACTCGAATGCAAGTCGGACGCGAGCTTCGAAGCATCAAGGGCAAAGTGCTTGATGATGCGCAGCAGATCCGTGTCCGGTGCCTGCACGAGTTGGAAGATCCAGTGGAGCAATTCCACCTTTGGATTTCCGCGCATCTTGCAAAAGACCGTTGCGCTATCGAGCGCCTTGTAAGCGATCGTGTTCAGTTTGCCGAAGAGGACAGCGGGTCTGATTTCTGCCATTTTATTAAAGAATGCTGTGGGGTCGCGGTGTTGACTCGCCCTGTCCCGGACAGGACGATCTAGTTTGGTGCCGGATGTTGAATGGCTTCGCGGGGCTCGACAAGACTTTTCGGAACGATCCGGCGCTTCGCCTCGCGCCGGGCAACCGATGCAGGATTGCGCTTCGAACTCCATACATCTTCCTCCGCACCCCACTGCGCCACCCGTCCGCCGCGGGTTGACTGATCACCATCTGCATCTCGTAAGTTTTTTTCCAGAGCACGGCGCGGAAAGTTAGCGCGTCGGCTTCCCTTTCGACAACGAAAGCCGTGCCAACACGTCACAGGCCACGAGCAGCACCGGAATGCCGCTCCCAGCTATTCTGGAGCGCTGGCCTTCCTCCATGCGTCTAATGCGAAGCGAAGCCGCCTTTGAATCTCGAAGGTTAATATGGTGTGGATCGTCGCTACTTCTTAAACTTGCTGAAGTCTTTCATCGCGTCGGTTTTGCTACCCAATCCGAGGTCATACGGGTCGCCAGCCCAGTTGGAAAAAGCGGCCACAGCGGCTTGGGCTGTTTTCGGCAGCTGGCCGAACGGCACATACTTGTTTTCGTCATAGAGTTTTACGAGTTTCTCGAAGCCCTTGTCACCGCCAAGATCAGTGTATTGTTTCCAAGTCCGCAGCCGGCCGACTTTCTGAACCAGCGTGGGGTTTGGGGGAATCTTCGGCTTGTTGCCATCGGGACGCTGAATTACTTTCTGAAGCTGTTTGTCACCACCAAGCGCCTTGAGTTCGCGTGTCAACGACTCCTCGTCGGAAGGCGGTTTCGGCAAAACGGGCTCGACCTTCGCCTTTGGTGCTTGCTCACGTTTCTTGAGAATCTCGATTTTCCGTTTCCAATTAAGCCGCAACAGGCGGTCCAGCTTCGGACTCCAGCCCAGCTTTGCAATTTCATCATCTCCACCGAGTTTCTTATACTCCTCTTCGCTGTCCTTGGCCGCCTTGTTGAAGTCCGCCCGCTTGCGTCCCAGCGTGATGACAGCGGCGATCTCCTTATCCAATTGCTTGGACGACGCAGCGAGGATGCGCTTGAAATCCGTGGCGTAAATCTCCGCCAGTTCCGCCACCGTGAACAAAGGCGCCGCTTTCTTGAGGAACACGGCCGAGCGGCGTACGTTCTCAATGTTCTCGTCTGTCACCAAGCCGCCGACTTCCGGTACGGCGTCGCTAATCTCGTTGGTGGATTTTTTCAATCCCTTGGCCAGCGCGCTAGGATCGAGCGCGGCAATGCTCTTCAACATTTCATCGGAAAATTTCTCCTCCGACTGCGGCAGCAGCATCAACGCGTTCTTGCCCTCCAAACCGCCTTTGGCCTTCTCGCGCTCCTCATTGCTGGTGGGAACGGGCGCGTCAACATTCATTCGCTCGCCACCCATGCCGGCTGAAGCCATGCCGAAAAGCTCCGTGCTGGGAAAGGCGAACCCGCCGTCAATCGGCACGAGCCGCTTCTCGCCACCGACGTCCTGCACTAGCAGGTTGCCGGCGTTGCGGTCGCCTTGCAGCGTCAGGAAATCCATCAGCGCCACCTTTTGCACGTCCTCGGTCTTGACCGATTTGGCGAAACCCGGATCTTCAGCCAGTTTGTCGAGCAGGCTGCCCTCATTCGGCACCGCTTGTTGCAGCGCGCCGACACGGGACTTCACGTCGGACTTTTCCCCGTTGGCAAAACTGTCGCTTTCCAGTCGCGCGATGCCCGTTGGGCTCACGCCAAAGTCCACACCGATCATTTCCTTCATCTGATCGTTGAACTTGCTCGTGAGCACCTCGCGCACAACTCCGTCGCCTTCGCGTCCACCCAAGTCCGTCTTTACGTTTTCACCCTGCTTGGGCTTGAAGATGAAAGCTGGCTTGCCGTCGCTGTTATTGAGGAAGAACGAATCCGACTCCCCCTTGGCGCTCGGCGCCTTGGCAGGTGTGCCATTTTCGAGCAGCGTGCCGGCCTCGATCTGCTTGGCCTTCGTGGCTTGCGCCTCGGTCCACGGCGGCTCCGTGAGCGAATCACGATCCAGCTTGAGCCGCATCTTGCGAACGAGCCGTTGCGCTTCGCGGCACTTCTCGGCACGTTTCTCGTTGACCTCGACAGCACCCGTCTTGGATGACTCAAATTCCAGCAGGAAGGTCGCCGCAGCGCGATCCAGCGCGTCGAGTGATTTGCTGTCGGCGGTCTTCTCGGCGAGTTCCCAAGCCTTGGTGACTTCGGCGAAAAGTTTGGTGGATTTTTGGTCGCCGCCCTTGGCCGTTTCAGCTTTCCATTTGCTGACGCCCTTGGCTGGAAACAGTGTGTCCTTGCCGGGCGACGGAGGCAGATCCTTCAGCACGCCCTGCAGGCGCACCGTGTCTTCCACGGACGCCGCCTTGCCCAGTGCCGCGCTTTTCCTCATGACGTCATCGCGCAAGGCGATCAGCGCACTCACCGTTTTCTCGCCTTCCTTGAGCGCGGGCGAGATCGCAGTGCCAAGTTGAGCCGTGGCTTTCTTGAGGCTTTCGACCTTCTTCTTGTCAATGCCCTTCACCGAGAAACGGGTCTTGATCAAGCCTCCTACCGTATTGACCTCCAACGTGGAACGCTGAAGGGCCAGCAAATTGGCCTGAGCTTTTTCGATGACCTGATTCAGATCGGTCAGAGCCACCTCCAATACCGATAACTGGCTGGCATCGAGCTTTGCCAGCGCCTTTTTCTTCTCGGCCAGCTTGTCCTTGGCGGTGAGGAGCCGCCCGATGGGATCCTTGACAATTTCCCGCTGCTTGTTGGTCTGTTCGAGCCGACGGGTCAGCTCTTCGTTTGCCTCATTTGGAGAAGCAGCCGGCTCTGCCGATGCGGCTTTCAACAGACTGACCGAGAACAAGACGCTCTTGGCCGCCTCGTCCGCCTCGCCATAGGCAGAGGAGAATTCATCGTAAAGCTTTTCGCTACGCCAGAACAGCTCGAGGGTTTCGAGATGGTCTTCCTTCTTGAGGGGCTTCACCAGGTTGCGGGCCGACTTACATGGATTATTGATGGCTGCATTCCACTTTCCAAAGTCCTTGGAAAAATTGCTCGCCTCAGTTTCAAAGGTCTTGATTTGTTCCGCAGCCGTCTCGGGAAGTGCGCGACCTTTGTTGGCCAAGGCCAGCCAGACGTTAAGCTGTAAGAGCGCCGAAGCCAGCGGCGGCTTTGCATCACGGTATTTGCCGGTCGTCAGTTTGATTCTGGACATCAGATCACGGAGGATCGAGGGCAGTTCAAACGTGTCCGGCTCATAAAGTTTCACTCCCTCACGAGCCATGAATTCACCATCTTCCCGAAAGGCTTTCGCGAGTTTTGACTCCGCATCGGCACCCATGCCGCAAGTTCCCTCGGCCTTCTGGACACGCTTCGCCAACTCACTCTTTGCCTCCCCATGCAATATCACCGCCGTCTTGGACGTATTCGGCTGATCCACGGCGATGGTATTGAATAGCTGTTCCTGACGCTTGAGTTCCGCCAACGCTGTACCGCAGCGCACGTTGACCACTTTGAACTCTTCAAGGGCCCGCGACATCTCCTCGGTCAGGCTGTCGAACTCCTCGCTGGGATTGAGCTTTTCCTCACGTTTTCGCTTGGCATCCAAGTACTGGTTCTGGAGGGCAAGCAACTGCACAGCGCCCAACCGAATCGTTTCCTGCGCGGCGCGAGCGGTCAGCAGCACTGCCTTGATGGCGTCCAACGGGTCGGAGGGCAGTGGATTGGCTTCCTTCTCCTCGCCGATTAGATCGCCCTTCGGCAGGACGGGTTGATCAATCTGGGGCGGGGAAACCATGACCTGCTGGGCCAGCGTATCGATCAACTTTTTGGCTTCGCCGAGCTTCCCCTGGGTCACCAGCATGGCAGCCATGCTCAGAGACTTATCCTTGGTCTCTTGCCACTCAGGTTTGAAAGGTTGCTTTCGCAACTCTTCAACTCGCTGACGTAGCTCGAACTGCTGCTCCTCAAATTCGAGCTTACCCCTCATCCGCTTTGACGGCAAAGCCTCCGGCAGCGACAGCTTCATCGGTGCCAGCCAGTCTTGGACAACCGTAACTGTCAGGCCGGACGCCTCCAGTATCTGTTCCTCCAAATTCTCGCTAATGTCAGATTCGTCGTCACCCATAGATCATTGTTTATTTGGCTTGGCTTCGGGCAGTATATCGTCAAACGGAACTAAGCTGCTGCCGCAAACGATTCAGCGCCGCGCCCAATGTTTCGCGAATCGTTACTTGCACTCCAAAAGGGTTGGAGTCGGCCGCGATGACATGGATGTCGTTTGGAATGCTGTCCTGATAAGCGCCGATAACCTCGATGGCCGCGGTTCGCGCCTTTTCCTTCGCATCACCCGCCGCTCCATCAAAATTGGTCAAGGCCACGACAAGCTTCGTCCGGTAGCCACCCAGGACGTTTTCGATCTGATTGGCCGCCTCGATCAACACTGGAAGCCCCACCCGCTTCAGTTTGTCATAAAGTTGGCCACACTGGGCATCCACGGCATCCTTCGCGTCACGCCATACCGCCAATGCGGACGGAGTCGGCGGCGGAGGCGGAGGCGCGTCGGGCGCGCTCAGACCTGCCTCGACCTGAATGAGCAAATTCATGGCTGCGGCAAAGTCATCGCCCGCAGCCGCGATTGCCGCCTGGTCGAAAAGATCCTTGAGTTTCGCGCCATCGTTCCGCTGCGTCATTTCCCCGCTGCGCGCTTTGATCCCAGCCGCACGCTTCCTGAACGCCTCGGCAGGGTCAGGCTGCGCGAGGCCCGCCTCCACCTGGTCGAGCAGCTTCTCGGCGGCGGCGAAATCATTGGCCGCTGCGGCCGCTGCGGCTTGGCCGAACAGCTCCAGAATCTTCGCGCCATCGCCGCGCTGCTTCATCTCGCCGCTGCGGTTTCCTATTTCCGCCTCACGCATCCTATACTCATCGGCCGGGTCGGGCATGGCGAGGCCCGCTTCGACCTGATCGAGCAGCTTAAGTGCGGCCGCAAAATCCTTCCCCTTCGCAACGGTGCCGGCCTGATTGAAAAGCCCCTGAAGCTTCGAGCCGTCACTCCGCTGTTGCATCTCCCCGCTGCGCGCTGCGACTTCGGCCTCCCGTTTCCTGAACTTCTCCTCCAGAACCTTCTGCTCAAGAACGGCGGGAGGAACCTTGATCCCCAGCACGGCGATCAGCAGATTTGTTTCTTCAAGCGTGAGAGGCATGATTGCTATGGAGTAAACTGATCGTTAGGCCGCCGGTCAAGCGCGCGTATTGCCGCTTCGCAGAAAAGCCTTGGCAACAGCGGCCAACGCCCGTGAACCAGAGAAAAGGGCCAATGCCGCCCAAATTCGGTCGTTGGAGATGCATAGCCACACCCGACTCGATAGGGCCGCGTTACTTAATATTTGCCAATGCCTTACGCGCGGCAGCGTTTACTTTGACCCCGAACTTTACATACTTCTTTGCAAGCGCCGAAATGCTGTTCACGCCAAGTTTCTTCATGAACTCACACGCGTAGGCCCGGCGTTCTTCCTGCTGGTCAACTTTGTCCCCTTCCTTCAGGGGCTTCATCATGAGATTGCCCTTGCGTGCGGCGATGAGTTCCTTCTTGACCGTCTCCTGCAGGCTGAGTTGGTTCTCAAGATCGGGGATATCGGATTCCTTGACTAATCCCTTGTCGGCCATCAGTCTCGTCGCGTCGAGCAGGCGTTCGAGATACTTCGAGGATTGGATAATCGCCTTCCCCGGCTCGTCTTCACCGTAATGCTCCAAATCCTTGAGGAAGTCACCGAGCTGTTCGTTGAATGATTGCAAGCACTCTTCCGGTGGCAACTTGTCCTGGCGCAATTTCTTCTCTTTCGCGACGGCCTCACCCATCTTCGTCTGCGCATTCTTAACAAGTTTCCCTTGTTCCTCCTTAGTCAATTTCCCGTACTTATCCACTCCACCCGCCGCCGTCATGGCCATTCGCACTTCCAGCTTCTCATCCTTGGCGTGTCCGGCGACATCCTTATTCACCCCCTTCGCCAACTCATTCAGCGCATCCGCCTCGGCTGCCTGGGTCGCAGTCACGATATGGGCAAACGGCCCATCTGCCTGGTACGCCTCATTGGCAAAAAACCGGCTGATCACGTTGCTCGTGCCGAGCTGACTCAGCCTCTCGCCGGTTTCAGCTTCGATTTGCTTTTTGACTTCCTCGATGGCGGTTTTGAATGCGCTTTCGTCGGATTTTCCAATCGCAGCGATTGCCTTGTCGATCGCACTGGATTCGTAGAAAAGCGGATTTCCCTTATCGTCCTTCGTTCGTTCGATCTTACTGAGGGCAGTCCTAGTGCTTTGGAGTATTGAGACCGCGCTTTTCTTGTTTATCTGCGGATTGTTAAGCGCCAAATTCAAGTCCTGCATCAACTTGGCCACCATTTCCTGTCCACGGACCTGACCGATCTTCTCCGCATACATCTCGTTTGTCGTCTCCAACGACGAGTCTTTGAGGAGATGCTCAATGACACGGAGGTATTCCTCCCCTTCCTCGATCAGGCTATATGCCTCGATTCCTTTTGCCACTTTGCCTTTTTCAAGCCATCCGGCGATGTCCGCCAAGCCGGCCTTCTCGAGACTTTGCAGACGCTTTTCTTCACTGTCCAACTCACCGCTCCGCTTATCCCGCTCCTCGGTCCGCTTTTTGAGCATCTTATAGCCGTTCTCGAGCAACTCGGTAACCACAATGCGATAATTGCTGTCTGCCAAGGCGAACTGCTGCTCCACCTCCATGCGCCGATTGAAATCGTCGCCACACGCTTCCGCCGTCTCCACCCGGAACTCCTCGAACTCGCCGGACGTCATGTAGCGTCGCATCTTCATCAGCGCGGCAACGTCGTGAGTGGACTTGGCACCGGGGCCGTCCTCCTTGACCAGCGGCGGCGCCGAGGCGTACAAATTGGTATCGAACACCGTGCCCCCTTCTCCATGGAATTCCTTCCGGAACCAGGCGTTGAAATCCTGCACGAACTGATAATCCATCCGAATCTCCTTATCCTTCTTCCCGTGTTTATTCAGGCTGATGTCGTAGTCCGAGGTAGGGTCTGCACTGCCCACCGAAACCCAACCTTTGCCCGGCCCCTCTTCCATCTCCCAAGGGGGAAGCGTCTTCTTCAGCCACTCATCTACCCTCTCCTTGCGGTAATTCGCGAGCTTCTGCATTTCGTCCTTGTTGGCGCCGTATTTCTGCTTGGCATTGACCCAGCTATTTCCGCACGCCTTCAACGCATCGAGCTCTTCCTTCTCCTTGATCGTCTCTATCTCCGCCCCAGTGTCGTCCGGCTTGTAGTCGGAACCGGCAACACTGGACTTCATCTTCGGGAGGCACCCCTCCACCACTTTATCAATGTCCTCCTCAGCTTTCGTGAGAAGTTCCAGTTGCTTCTGAAATTCGCCGGCTTTCCTCTTGATCAGTTCTTTGGCTTCCTTGACTTGGCCTTGCCAATCCGCCAGCTCGCGGCTCAGTTCTGCGAGCGTCTCGGACGCAACGCTGTAGAGTAGGTTACGAGCTTTTACCTTGCTCGGTTCATCGCCTGCGCATTGTTTGAGCTTAATTCCAAGTGTAGCGGCTTCTTCTTTGAATTTCGACGCGACGCGGCTCAATTTTTCGAGCGACCTCTCGACCTGCTTTTCGCGGGCCTCCGTGAGTTCTTGCCGAACCTTCTCCGCAAGCATCCGCACCTCCTCCACCGGCTTCACGAGTCCCTTGTCAATATTTTGCGACAGTCGCAACGTGGTGCTACTGAGGACCGACTCCGCATATTTGAACTTTCCGGCGAGGATCGCGGGCTTGGTCGCCCCTGCCTTCTTGACGACTTCCGTCTCAACTCGAACAAGTTCCGCCTTAAGGGATTCCAGACCGTCGGGAGTAAGTGCCCTTTTTTTAAGATTCGACTCCACCTCGTTTTTTATCCGCTCCAAATCCGTCCGGGCCTCAGTCATCACCTGAACAGCCTTATTCCGGTTGGTGCCCTTGACCCGACTTTGGATCGTCAAGATTTTCTGCCTATATTCAGAAACCAGATCCTTAAACGCCCCAGGCTCGAGGTCCTCGATATCCGCAACGGCTTCGACGACCTCCTCCTCGAGATTGGAATACTCATTAAAGGCTTGGTTAATCTTAGCACTGTCCCTCCCGAACGCCGTATTCTGGTTTTTGGGGTAAGGGTCCACCCTTAGCCGCGTGGTAAGAAAGGCTCGTTGAATCGGTGTCAGCTTCTTTGGCATGTGTTATTGTAAGTTTGGCCCCTCGGACTCAGAATTTTGCTGCTAAGTCCGCGAGTGTCGTGG
>JANXZI010000372.1 GCA_025355595.1 Spartobacteria bacterium | reverse complement strand
ATAGGCGGGAAACATACCGAGCGTGGGGGAAGACGCAAGCGGGGTGGGTGGGGGCGTGCTGGGCGCGTGCGGCTGGCTGCCTGTTAAGAGTTAAATGTTAGACGTTCGATGTCAGGCGTTGAGCCCCGCGCAGCGTCGGATACGACCTTGCCTTGCCGCCAGGCCGCGCCATTTTCCCCGCATGAATGCGTTCCTCCCCGCCGCTGTATTCGGACTTCTCACTTCGCTGCCGGTCGTTGCGCAGGTCGGCATCCCCGCGACGCCCAAAAAATTCGACACGACCCGCATCGGCGAGGCGGCGTCCGGTGGAAGCTCGATCGGTTACTCGCAGCCGAAGCCGCCGGCGGCGACGGTGCGCACCACCACGCACATCGTGATCGGCGAGCCGCGGCAGTGGAAAATGACGGATGGAAAATCATTCGTCGGCAAGTTGATCGCGTTTGAGGACATCGTGATCGAAGGCACCGCAGCCCAGCCGATGAACGTTCCGAAGAAGCCGACCGTCGTGCGCAATGGGACCGCGCGCTTTTACGTAAATGCAAAGGTGTACGAGCTCGCGCTCGACAAGCTCGGCGCTGAGGAGCGGAAATTCATCGACGACACCGCCGCCGCGATCGCCGCGAAGAAGTGACATCGTAGCCGCCGACAGGAGGAGGCGGGCGCTTTGGAACTCGAAGCGCCCCGCACCATCAGCGCCTTTCTTCTCCTCGTTCAGCTTTCCGTGCTCCGCGTTTGGATCTTGCCCGCCTCCTCCCGTCGGCGGCGACAAAGAGGATTGTCCCCGCATGGTGCGGCCCGCTAGCACTCGGCGCGTCCCATTTTTTCCGCCCCCAAAAAAACATGAGCCAGAACCTGAACTGCCTCCCACCGCAGACAAAATTCATCGTCGGCAACGAGGCGTGCGAGCGGCTGAGCTACTACGGGATGCGCTCGGTGCTCGTCGTGTACATCGCCAGCCAGCTCTATCCGGGCGGGAAAGATGCCGAGCCGTTTGCAAAGTCGGTGTTCCATTATTTCATCGCGGCGACGTATCTGCTGCCGCTGCTCGGGGCGTGGATCGCGGACCGGTTCTGGGGGCGTTACAAGACCATCCTGTACATCTCGCTGATGTATTGCGTCGGGCACGGGCTCCTCGCGGCGTGCGACCTCGCCGGGGCGCTGGCGGTGAAGCGCGTGCTCTTTTTCTCCGGCCTCGCGTGCATCGCGATCGGCTCAGGCGGCATCAAGCCGTGCGTCTCCGCATTTGCCGGCGATCAGTTCCGTGGCGGCCGGGAGCATCTGCTCCCAAAAATTTACGGCCTGTTTTATTGGAGCATCAATTTCGGCAGTTTCTTCGCCTTCATCGGGATCCCGGTGATCAAGAAGCAGCTCGGCTACGGATGGGCATTCGGCATTCCGGGAATCTTCATGGCCGTCGCCACGTTTATTTTCTGGCTCGGGCGGCACAGCTATCAGCACGTCGCGCCGACCCGCCACGAACCGCCCGTGGACGCGGCCACACGCACCGCGGACCTCGTGACGCTCGGACGCATCGCGCTCGTATTCCTGCCAGTCTCGGTGTTTTGGTCGCTGTTCGATCAGACCGGCAGCACCTGGATTCTCCAGGGCAAAAAGATGATCCCATACTACCTTACATGGGCGTGGAATTACCCGGTGGACGAGGAGACGATCCAGGCGGTGAACGCGCTTTTCGTGATGATCTTCATCCCGATCTTCACGTACTGGCTCTACCCGCGCCTCCAGCGCGCGGGGCTGAAACCGACGCCGCTGCGCCGCATGGGTGCGGGAATGGTCATCGGCGCGCTGTCATTCGTCGTGTCCGCATGGCTCCAGCGGCGGGTGGAAGCGGGCGAACATCTGAGCATCCTCTGGCAGCTCGCGCCCTACGCGGTGCTCACCGCGGGCGAAGTCCTGCTCTCGGCGACCGGCCTGGAATTCGCCTTCATGCAGGCGCCGCCGCGGTTGAAGAGCACCATCATGAGTTTCTGGCTGCTCACCGTTTTCCTCGGGAATTTCCTCACCGGCACCGTGACGTGGCTCAACGCAAAATTAATCGGAGGCACGGTGGCCAGCGAGATGATCTTCTACGCCGCGCTCATGCTCATTGTCGCCGGGATCTTCGCGGCCATCGCACGGAAGTTCCCCGAGCGCGCTGCGGAGACGGGGCAGTGAATGCGCGTCCCGATTTGGCGCGCGCACCCCGCGCACGGCGCGATGTTGCATCGGACGCGCTCAGGCGTGCATCGGGTAGGGCTGGTGTTTCACCCGCCGCGCCGGGTATTCTACCCGGCGCACCGGATGTAGGATGGGCGTCCGCTGCAAAGTCACGTTCAGCGACGTCCGATGTTCCGGGTAGGATACCCGGAACGGCGGGTAAGATACCCGCCCGACCCGCGCACCGCACACGGCGCATCCACGCCGCGATCTCGGATCGAATGCGCGTCCTGCTTCGCCGCACTGCACGCATTCCATTTCCGCAAAATTACACCCGCCTCTCCCCATGAAAATCTTCCTGCTCCTCACCATGCTTACCACACTCACAGCCGCCGCCGACGCGCCGAACCTCACTTATCCGAAGACACGCAAGGAGGATGTGGTGGATGACTACCACGGCACGAAGATCGCCGACCCGTACCGCTGGCTGGAGGACGACAACGCCGCCGAAACGAAGGCGTGGGTCGTGGAGCAGAACCGCGTGACGTCGGCATTTCTCGCGGGCATCCCGCGGCGCGCGCAGATTCGTGAACGGCTCGCGAAGCTGTGGAATTACGAGCGGTTCAGCGAACCGTTCGAGCGCGGCGGGAAGTATTTTTGGACCTACAACTCCGGCCTGCAAAACCAGCGTGTGCTCTACACCGCCGATTCGCTCGACGCCCCGCCGCGCGTGCTGCTCGACCCAAACACGCTCTCCGCCGACGGCACCGTGTCGCTGAAAGACACCACGCCGAACGAGGACGGCACGCTGCTCGCATACGGCCTCAGCCGCGCCGGGAGCGACTGGGAGGAATTCCGCGTTCGCGACATCGCGACGGGTAAGGATCGCGACGACGTGATCAAGTGGGTGAAGTTCAGCGGCGCGTCGTGGATGAAGGACGGCAGCGGATTTTTCTACTCACGCTTCGACGAGCCAAAGGCAGGCGAGGAACTCAAAGGCAAAGTCGAATTTCAAAAACTCTACTTCCACAAACTCGGCACGCCGCAGAGCGCGGACACGCTGATCTATGGGCGAAAGGATCATGGCGATTGGGGCTTTCACGGGAACGTCACCGACGACGGGCGCTGGCTCGTCATCCACGTCTCACAGGGCACCGACACGAAGAACCGCATCTTTTACAAAGACCTCACGCAGCCCGATGCGAAGGTCATCGAGCTACTGAACGACTTCGACGCCGCGTATCATTTTTCGGACAACCTCGGCGCGATTTTCTTTTTCCAGACGGATCTGGACGCACCGCGCTACCGGGTGATCGCCGTGGATACGCGCACGCCCGAGCGGCCGAAATGGCGCGAGCTGGTGCCTCAGGCCGCCGAGCTGCTGGAGCACGCGACCTTCGCCGGCGGGCGTGTCATCGCGACCTATCTCAAGGACGCGCGCACTGCGGTGAAGTTGTTCGACGTGGATGTGGTGGAACGCGTCGCTCCGTCGCGCGTTGCGGACGACCCGCAAAGCGCGCGCGGAGCGACGCGCTCCACCGACATCACCGTGAAGCCCGCGGGCGAACTCACGCTCCCCGGCATCGGCACCGTCGGCGGATTCGGCGGTCGTGCGAAGGACACCCACACATTTTTCAGCTTCACAAGCTTCACCGATCCCGGCGCGATCTACCGCATGGAAATCGCGACGGCGAAATACAGCGTGTGGAAAAAGCCGACCGTGGATTTTGCCAGCGCGGCCTACGAGACGAAGCAGGTCTTTGTGACGAGCAAGGACGGCACGCGCGTGCCGATGTTCATCACGCACCAGCGCGGCCTCGTCCTCGACGGTAGCACGCCGACGATCCTCTACGGCTACGGCGGCTTCAACATTTCGCTCACGCCCGCATTCTCCGTCTCGCGCGCCGTGTGGATGGAAATGGGCGGCGTGTATGCCGTCGCCACGCTGCGCGGCGGCGGCGAGTACGGCGCGGAGTGGCATAAGGCCGGCACGAAGCTGCAAAAGCAAAACGTCTTCGACGACTTCATCGCCGCCGCCGAGTGGCTCATCGCAAACAAATACACGCGCGCGGAAAAGCTCGCGATCCAGGGCGGCAGCAACGGCGGCCTGCTCGTCGGCGCGGCGATGACACAGCGGCCCGAACTTTTCGGCGCAGCCATCCCCGCCGTCGGCGTGATGGACATGCTGCGCTTCCACAAATTCACCATCGGCTGGGCGTGGAAGAGCGACTACGGCAGCAGCGAAAATGCCGACGACTTCGCCTCGCTGGTGAAATATTCGCCGTATCACAATCTGAAGCCCGGCACACGCTACCCCGCGACACT
>JANXZI010000242.1 GCA_025355595.1 Spartobacteria bacterium | reverse complement strand
CATCGGGATGAATGCGACGGACGAGGAGACGTTCCTGTGGGGAGAGGATGATTACACGAAGCCGCTCCGCGCCGGAGCGAAGCGCGCGAAAGTCCCCGCGCCGCCGCGTGTGCCGCCGACGGACGCGCCGCGCACGCGGCGTCCCGTGGCGTTCACGCAGCAGGCGGATTTCGGAAAAGCGCTGCTCGCCGCCGGAGCCGACCCGACGGGGAAGACGCCGAGCGACGATGCTTTTGCGAAGCTGTTGTATGGGATGACACGCGCGGAATTGCAGAAGCTGCTCGATGAGGGGGACGTGGCGGACAAAGCGATCTGGGCGATGCACGGCGGCGTGGAGGAAAAGCTGAAGGCGGCGCGGGAGACCGAGGAATACAAGGCGCAGCGCGCGAAGCTCGGCGACGTGATGAAGCAGATCACCGCACGGCGCACCGATGCGAAAGCCGCCGCCGAGACGAGCGCGAAGGCGCTCGGCAAGGCCATCGAGGAAGCCAAGCGCGCGAAGGACGACGCGAAGAAAAATGAACTCGAAGCGCAGAAGGAACTCGCCGAGCGCGCGGGGCGGGGGGGGAACCTCCGGCTGGAAATCCCGGCGGGGACTTTCCTGCTGCGGCAGCCGCTCTATTTGCTCGGCGGCATCGGCGGCGTGTGGGGCACGGGGGAGAAATCCGTGCTCAAGACCGATGCGCCGATTCACGTCGTGAAGATGCAGGAGCGCACGACCGTCGCGCAATTTGCCATCGAAGGCGGCCGCGTGGGCCTCGCGCTCACGGGCGCGGATCACGGCTACGGCGACGGCGCGCCGACGAAGAAGAGCTACATCGCGGGGGAGAACTTTTACGCGCTCACGTTCCGCAACCAAACCCTCGCCGGGATGCTCGAGGCAACGATGACCCCGGCCTCAGCGGCGGCGCGGAGCACGACCAGAACAAGTATGTGGATTTGAAATTCGAGAACACCGGCGACTACGGCATCTGCATGAACGGCTCGATGCTCGACAAATGGCTCGTGCTCCACAGCGAATTTCGCGGTCAGAAAAAGGCGGGCATCGCGATCAAATTCAACAACCTCATCCACGGGATGATCGTCGGCTCGCGCTTCGAGAACATCGGCGGGCCGGGCGTGGATACGTTCGGCGGCAACGTCGAAATCGGCTACCGCCCCTGGGGGGTGTGGATCGACCAGTGCGAATTCATCGAGTGCGGCAATGCACGCGAGCCCGCCGTGGAGATGGGCATCACCGAGCTGAGCGCCTTTACGCACAACAAGATCACCACGAAGAAAAAGCAGATCGCCGGCGGCTACGGCGGCAGCCCGCAGATTTTCGAGGACTGCACGATTGATGTGAGCCTCGCCGCCAACGCGCCCGCCGTGAAACTGCGCGGCGTGCGCACCGAGAGCGTCGTGCGTGCGAATGGCCACGTCATCCGCAACGTGAAGGCGAACGGCCCGCTCGTCTTCGTGAACGACGCCGACGCGCAGACCGAACACTTCGCCAAAACCGTGGCGATGCTCACTGCGCACGGCAAACCGCACGTCGAGAAATGGGACATCAACTCCATGACGCACGCCCTCGCGCCGAAAAACGGCTGGGTGCATCCGTTCATCATCTATCGCTCGGAATTCGGCGCGGAAAAATACGCCTACTCGCTGCTGAATGTGGACGTGGACGCCGGGAAGGTGAAGGAGCGCGTGGAGCTACCAACTTTTGAGTAAACCCGAGTCGGATCGAATCCAAACTGATGATCAAATCCTTCCTTCGCGTGGTCTTCCAAATGGGTGTGATTGAAAGTGGGGCACAACGCCAACGGCGTTTCGACTTCTCTGCCCCACTTTCAATCACACCTTGCGCCGCCGGATAATTTTTGAATGTCCCTCCGGGACGAAGAACTGCATTCGGTCATCGGATCCCGCACGCGTCATATCACCGCCTCCGCGGCTAATTCCCCACCGACGCCCCGCTCCATCCATCCATGAAAATTCCCACGCTCTCCCAGCCGCCATTTCCTCCGCGGCCTCGGCTCGATGCTCGCGCTGCCCGCGCTTGAAATCATGTCCCCGCGCCGCGCGCTCGCAGCGGCGGCGACACCGCGCTTTCCGATGCGGATGGGATTTTTCTACGTGCCGAATGGTGTGAATGTGGAGAAGTGGTTCATCGCGGAGGAGGGCACAAAGTTCACGCTCTCGCCGACGCTGGAGCCGCTCGCGGACATCCGGGGCGACATCATTTTCACCAGCGGCCTCACGCACAACCAGGGGCGCGATCTCGGAGATGGCGGTGGCGAGCATCCGCGCGAGACTTCATCGTGGCTCACGGCGGCGCATCCGCGCAAAAATTTCGGCCGGGAAGTGCGCGCAGGCATCTCGGTGGATCAGTTCGCCGCGCAAAAGCTCGGGCGGCAGACGCGGCTGCCTTCGCTCGAAATCGCGTGCGAAAAACCGCAGCCGCCCGGCATGTGCGACGCGGGCTACAGCGGCATCTATCGCAACAGCATCTCGTGGCGCTCGGACACCACGCCCGTGCCGCACGAACTGAATCCGCGGCAGGTTTTCCTGCGCATGTTTCGCGACACTGCGCAGGCCACCGACGCGCAGGAGGAGGGCCGGCAGACGATGCTGCGGAAAAGCGTGCTCGATCTCATACTCGAAGACGCCAAGGCGCTCGGCGCGAAGCTCGGCTCCGACGACCGCCACAAGCTCGATGAATATCTCCACAGCGTCCGCGCGGTGGAGGAGCAGATTCAGGCGTCGGAAAAATTTCCCGCGCAACCGCCGCCATCAGGCATCCTCGCACCCGACGGCATTCCCGCCGAGGCCACACAGCACATCCGGCTGATGCTCGACCTCACCGTGCTCGCACTCCAGACGGACACGACGCGCATCGTCTCGTGCATGTTCGCGAATGGCGGCAGCGACCGCACATTCCAGTGGCTCGGCGTGAGCGAGTCGCACCACTCGATGTCGCATCACGAGCGCAAACCGGAGCGCCTCGAAGGGCTGCTGCGTGCAGACCGTTTTTACGCCGATCAGTTCGGCTATCTCGTGCGGAAATTGAAAGGCATCCGCGAAGGCGAAGGCACGTTGCTCGACCACACGATGCTGGTCTATGGCGGCTCGCTGCGCGACGGCAACAAGCACGAGCACCACGACCTGCCCATCCTCATCGCGGGCAATGGCGGCGGCACATTCAAGACCGGCCGCAACATCAAGTTCGCCCCCGAGACACCGATGGCGAATCTTTTCCTCTCGCTGCTCGATCGCATGGGCATCCACGAACCGCGCTTCGGCGACAGCAACGGAATGCTGAAAGGACTCTCGGCGTGAAGTTCCCGCAATGACCACCACCACGTCTCAAGCGATGCGCCGCGCCATTCACCTTTTCCTCTGCTTCGCCGTGCTGCTCTCCGCCGCGCTCGCGCTCGATCCTCGGCGCGAGGGCTACGTCTTTGAATACACGCTCTATCCACCCGGCGGATTCAGCGTGAAGAAATCGAAGGCGATCCCGCGGCCCGATCCGAAGAACAAGACGGCGCACCCGATTGTCGGTGTGGATGGGAAGTTCACGGATCTGGGCGCGTGGTATTTTGCGCTCGGCAGTGATCCGAAGGCGTTTGAGAAGTGGTGGCTCGGCTATTGGGGCGACGCGAATGTGTGGAAGGCAAACGAGACGCCAGTTTTCAAAGGCAACACGGCGGGCAACCAAGGGCACCGCATCATCGCGTGGACCGGGCAACTCGCGAAGATGATCGAGGGGAATGCGGAATTCGACGCGCCGGTGAAGGCGGCGATGATGAGCGAGGAATGGAAGCGCGCGGTGGAGAAAATCATCGGCAACACGATCAATGCACGGGGGCTGATGCAGGACGGCGACAACGTGAGCGACATGGCGCAGTGCTTCCATTTCATCCGCTCGAAATTCGGCGCGCTGCGCCTGCGCGTGGATCACATTTACACCCTCGACCGTGCGCAGCATCTTGTCACCACGCTGCTCACCGAGCCCTGGATCATCAACGAGGAGGACCGCTACCTCGCGCCCCCGAATGCGGATTATCTCGAAGCCATCGGGCGCATGAAGACGAGCGTGACCGGCGACATCCGAGTCGTGAAGGACGGGAAGATTTTATGGAGCGGCGGGCTCTTCAGCGGGTGGAAGGACAAGCCCTCGCTGCACGGCACATGGGACGCGCTCGCGATCCTCAACTCGCTTTTCAAATACTACCCGGAGCCCGATCCGAAAAGTCCAAAGTCCATTTTCTACAAGTGGAACAAGCTGCCCGAGGAGAAGAAGGCTGTCGGCAAAAAGGCGATCACACTTTGCTCCCGCAGGCTGTGGCTCGACTGGATGGAAAAGAAGGGGCCGACGTGGTGCTGGGTGGCAAACGGCAAGCCGACGGACGAAGATGCGCGCCCGAGCGAGGCACCGTTCCTGCCGGCTTACGACGGCTACGGCGACAACCAACTCGGCTGGGCGCGGCAGTGCTGGGAGGAGATGTTCGGCGACCCGATGCGCAACACGAACGACGGCGTGCAGGCGCTGCTCGCCATCGCGCACGGCGGCGTGCGGAAGAAACTCGCGATGCCAGTCGGGCAGCAGGTGAACGGGCGATTCGACTACGATCGCGACGTTCAACTCACCGCCATCGAGCGCGACAGGGCGGCGCTGAACGATCCGAAGACCGCGGCGCTCGTGCGCGAGCGATACGACCTCACTGTCGCGGAAGCGAAGGTACGCATCGCGCAATATTACCTCTCAGCCGGACTGCCGCCGGGCATGGTGCAGCGAGACGAAACGCCGAAGCTCGACCCGAACAAGGCCGGCAAGAATGCCAACGAATAACTGCGAGTTGATCCCGCCACATTTTTCGATGAACTCACGCCATTACCTCCGCAATTCTCTCGCCGCTCTCGCGACTTTTGCCGCATTCGCCTTCACTCCGCTGGTCGCTGCTGACCCGAATGCGCCGATCAACACCGCTGATTTCAAACCGCCGATCCGCCTCGCGTGCCTCGGCGACAGCATCACATTTGGCGTCGGCGCAGGCGCGGGGCAGTCGTGGCCCGATCAACTCCAGCGGATGCTCGGCGACGGATGGGACGTTCGCAATTTCGGACACAGCGGCGCGTCCGTGGCGAAGGGCGACAAGCACAGCATCTGGTCGCAAAAGGAATACGCGAACGCGCTGCTGTTTCATCCCGATGTCGCCATCATCCTGCTCGGCACAAACGACACAAAGCCGGAGAACTGGGCGGGCAAGGCGCAATTTCCGAAGCTTTACAAGGATCTCGTCGTCTCATTCGCCGCGCTGTCCAGCAAGCCGCGCATTTTCTGCGGCACGCCGCCGCACGTCGCGAAGAAGGGGAATTTCGGCATCAACGAAGACGGCGTGCTCGAACAAATTCCGCTGATTTTGCAGGTCGCGAAGGACTGGAACGCGGGTGTGATCAACATCCACGCGGCGACGATGCACGATGAATGGTTCAAGGACAGCGTGCATCCCTCCGCCGAGGGCGCGGCGGCGATTGCCCAGGCCGCGTATCGCTCGTTCACCGGCAAGGAGTGGCAGGGCGAAGTGCCCGCGCCTTCGCGCAATCAGAGTGTGAAACCCAAGCTGCGCACGGTTGCAGTTCCGGGCGAGATTACGTTCCGCGATCTGTTCACGATGATCGTGTCGGAGATAAATCTCACGCGCGAGGCGATGCAACCGCTCCGTGAGAAGTTCGACACGATGGCGCCGAAGGTGGAGGCGAAGCTCCAGGAATTCGAGGATCGCATCGCCGGCTACGAGACGCTGCGGATGAAATACAAGCACACCAATGTCGAGAGCGAGAAGCCGCTCTACGGCGAGTATCGCTCGAAAGTCGCGGAGGCGCGGCAGGAACTCACGAAGTTCAAGCTGGAGTCCAACGCAGAGCTGATCGCCGCCATTCCGCAGGCGAACAAGGCGGAGTTCGGCGCGGCGTGGCTCGTGCGCTATGTGATGGATCGCCTCGCGCCCATCGCTGTCACGCTCACTCAGGAGCAGCGCAAGCGCCTCCATGAAGTCTGCGCACAGCACGGCGCGGCCTATGCCTCGATCACGAATACGCCCGAGCGGAGCATCAAGGAAACGGACGTGTATCGCGCGGCCTACGCCACCGTGCTCAATTCCGAGCAGAAGCGGCGCGTTGAGCCGCAGTGAGAATCAGCAGCAACGCAGACGCGTTTCTCGACGCTCATCAGCGGCATCGTGGAGCGCCCGGCATTCGTCGCGTCACCCGGCAACGAGGGCGTCGCCGCCACGCAGTCATGTCCGCCTCATCGGTGGCCGCACAGGTTGGAAGCCTGTGCTACCCCGCGAGCAACGTTTTCGCGTGGGCGAGGGCGGATGCGCCTTTGCCTCCGAGCATCCGTGCGATCTCGGCGGCGCGCTCCGCACCTTCGACGGCGATGAGGCTGGAGACGGTGCGTCCGGCGGTGAAGTCCTTCGACACGACAAACTGCGAGCGCGCGAGTGCGGCGACCTGCGGGAGATGCGTGATGGCGAGCACCTGTCGTTCTGCGGCGACGGCTTTCATTTTTGCGCCGACGGCGTGCGCGATCTCGCCACCGACGTTTGCATCAATTTCGTCGAAGACGAGCAGTGCGATGGTGTCCTGCGCGGCGAGCGCGGATTTCACCGCGAGCATGACGCGCGAGATTTCGCCGCTGCTTGCGATGGCCTTGAGCGGCTTTGCAGGTTCGCCAGGATTCGGCGCGAAGACAA
Source organism: Spartobacteria bacterium (assembly GCA_025355595.1). GTDB lineage: Bacteria > Verrucomicrobiota > Verrucomicrobiia > Chthoniobacterales > Chthoniobacteraceae > SXWH01. Next base: position 416 of record JANXZI010000242.1, on the reverse strand, counting down.
ACTCGACGGACTCCATGCCATGCGGGCCGGGCTCCTGCACGGCGGCGAGAGCGACGGTGAAGTCCGATTTTTTGAAACCGAGATCGCGCAAATGCCTGGTCACGGCGGCGGCGAGCTTTGGTGCGGCGGTGCTGCGCTTTGCGGAAAGTTTGCGTGCGGTGTCGAGCATCGCCTTGCGCTGCGAGGCGATCTCGGACTCAAGGCGCTTCAGTTCCTCGCCGCGCGATTCGATTTTGCGCAGGCGCTCCGCGGCGGCTTCCCCAAATGTGATCACGTCGCCGAGTGTGCCGCCGTATTTCCGTTTCAGCGTCTCGAAGAGCGACACGCGCTCCTCGAGTTCGGCGAGCGCGGCGGGTTCGAGGTCGAGGTCCTCGGCGTAGTGCGAGAGGCCCGAGGCGAGTTCCTCGATTTCCGCG